>JBFEYG010000007.1:0-22934 GCA_041562275.1 Sulfurimonadaceae bacterium
CACGGTTCGACATTTGGCGGAAACTACCTTTCTACAGCAGCTGCAAACGCAGTATTGGATATCTTGGAAGCTGAAAAGAACAGCGGCGAACTTGATCGTATATTAATCAAGTTTGGTACACACTTGGAAGAACTGTTTAATAAGTATCCGAATCTGTTTACCCAAAGTGTCGGTTTTGGTCTGATGCGCGGATTACGCGCTAAAGATGCAGATACCTTGGCCAGCATCATCAAGAGTGCCTATGAAAAGGGCGTATTGGTACTTAAAGCAGGACGAAACACATTGCGATTCTTACCACCGCTTACGATTACCGATGCGGAGATGATAGAAGGGTTCAAGCGTTTAGATGAAGCACTCTCTTCTTTGTAGTCTCTTGATTCTTGGTGTCCTTGATGCCGAGGAGCTGTATTTAGACCCTTATATTTCAGGACTAAAACACCAAGAGTTCAATTATGATTATGAGAAGTCTGTTCTTGAGAAGAAGAAACTGCGTGACTCCTGGATACAGCCTCTGCAACTGCGCTACAGTATTTCAAAAAGTAACCCCTATAATGAGCAGGACGCTTCTGTACAGAAGACGCAAAATGCTGCTATTGTCATGGATCAGCCTATCTTCAGAAGCGGCGGGATCTATTACGGGATCAAGTTTGCCGAGGCTTCGTATCAATATAACAAATACAGCATCGATGTAGCCAAACGAAAACTTATCAAAGAAGCCGTACAGCTGCTGATACAGATCAAACAAAATGAACTCAACCTTCAAAAACAAGAGCTCCAAATTGACAATTCACGAATCAACCTTGAGCTCAAGCAGGAGCAATACCTGAACGGTCAGCTTGACTCGGGATTTTTGAACAATGCGATTATCGAGAAAAACAAGGTGACACAGGCACTTTATGATCTGCAGACAAACCATGAACGCCTGATATCAAAGTTTGAGACCATCAGTGATCTTGATTACAAAGAAGCAAGTACCCCTCACCTGCGACTGGTCAGTTCAGAGCAGTTCTTGCAGCACAATATCGATATTAAACAGCTCAAAAGTGAAGGCGAGAGAAATCTGTATAATAAGAATGTGACCATAGCAAAATACCTTCCGACCGTAAGTCTGACAGCAGGATATAACTGGGATAAATTGGAAAACCCTTCATTTGCAGGAACATCCGTATCGAGTCCACCCGAGACACAATACTATAACTACGGCCTGAAGGCGACTATTCCAATCGATTTTAATAGCTTCAGAGATGTTGAATCGAGCCGGGTAGAGTATCTTAAGTCTCTTGTCGTCATTGATGATAAGAAACGTGAACTGGCCTTTTTATATGAGCAGGTGACGCAGAACTTAAACAATTATGACAAAAAGATCCTGCTTTCTGTTGAGAACAAGGCTCTGTATGAAAAGCTGCTTAATGAGACAACACAGCTATACACGGCAGGATATAAGACCAAGTATGATGTGCAGACACTGAAAAACTCTGTCAAGATCGAAGAGGTAGAACAGAAAATATTCGAGCTGGATAAGCAGTTGGAACTGTTGAACCTGTATGAAAAACTTTTGAATGACACCCCTTTGAATGAAGATGACGTTTATACTGCTGAACAGGATGTAAGATACTATCAGGAGCAAGCCACCGCAGAAGATGAAATCAGCTCTGATATCAATATGAGTATTGAGAGATCAAGCATCCAGGTAAAGACAGCAGCTGAATATAAAGAAAAAGAAGTTCAAAGCGATGCGGCCAATGAGAATGACAATCCACTCGGCAGTTCGAAGCAGGGTGATTATATACAAGTCGCTTCATTCCTTTATACATCGGTAGATAAAGCCCTACTGAAAAAGATCATCAGCTATGACTATGCTTATGTCCTTCATACGACAGAAATCAATGGGAATGCGTATACAAAAGTACTTGTAGGGCCTTTGGACCATCATGAAAGTACGATAGACATACTGCAGGATGTCAGAGAGAAGATCGCAGCGGATGCATTTCTTTTTAAACTATGATTGATCGGTACAGGACTATCCGTTTTAAGGAAAATAATGAAATTTAGTAGATATATGTATGATTGGCTCTATGGTGAGCAAGGGTATTACTCAAAATACAGAGAGATAGGAAAGGAAGGTGACTTCTATACTTCCGTCAGTGCCTCGAAGTTTTTTGGCGGGACGATCGCGAAGCATATCATCTCAGTCATCGACGAAGGGTTTTTGCCCTCGGATACGACCATTTGTGAGATCGGCGCGCACAAGGGATACCTTCTGGCAGATATCGTGCAGTTTATCTATACGCTCAGGCCGCAACTTTTGAATACGCTCTCCTTCGCAATTGTTGAAAGGTTTGATTTTCTGCAAGAAGAACAGCGCAGATATTTTCAAGAGTCATTTGGGGATGTTGTCAGGCTTAAGCAGGTAAAATCTCTGAAAGAACTTCAGTTGCAAAGTGCTTTTTTTGTTGCAAATGAGATCTTTGATGCTTTTCCCTGCGAGCTTATCTACAAAGACCAGGCAGCAACGGTAAAAGACGGGAAGATCGTCTTTGAAGAAGAAGATAATTGGGTGAGTGAAAAGGCAGAGAAATATCATAAAGACAGAGGCGAGATCGCTGTCGGGTATGAAGCGTTTGCTTTGGAAATGAAAAATGCAGCCAAGACCTTTGAGTTTATGACCTATGACTACGGAGAGATGGAAGCAAGACCCGATTTTTCCATACGCGTATATAAAGATCATGAAGTATTTCCGCTGTTTGATGAGAATTTAACGCTTGATGATGTATTTTCTGTTTCAGATATCACTTATGATGTGACTTTTGCGCATCTAAAGGATGCTTATGCAGAAGCAGGCATACCGATGATAGAGTATAAGACCCAAGCTTTGGCCCTTGTAGATATGGGGCTCTTGGAGCTTCTTGAAATACTCAAAGAGCAGGGTGGAGAAGAGATGTATACGCATGAACTCGAACGTGCTAAACAGCTTATTTTGCCTTCATTTTTAGGCGAACGGTTTAAGATGATACGGTTTCGTCAGGGCTAATACAATAGAAATTTATAGATTAAGATAAAGGAAGAAATATGACAATAGTAGTAAACGGTGAGACGAAAGAGTACACAGAAAAATTGACGCTTTTAGAGATGATGAAAGAGCTTGATATCGTTGACAAGGTCATGGCAGCCGCGGTAAACATGAACATAGTGAAACAGGATATCTGGGGGTCACACCAATTAAATGACGGAGACAAGGTAGAGCTTTTAGACTTTGTCGGCGGCGGGTGAGTCTACTTCTCAGTTTCGATGGCTACTACTGCTATAGCGTAGTCACCGTCATGTGTAATGGATACGGATGAGTCTATTATCTTGTGTTTTTGGATAAGCTCTTTTGAAAGTGTGAGCTGAGGAGAACCTTTGGCTGTTTTAGAAAGAGTGATATCATGAAAAGAACACTCTTTTCCTATACCCGTTCCAAGTGCTTTTGAACAGGCCTCTTTAGCTGCCCAAAATCCGGCTGCCGTCTTTGGATTTTTGATCAGCAAGATCTCTTCTGCAGATAAATAGCGCTGAAGGAACTTTTCACCGAAGCGTTCAAGTGAACGATTCATCCGATCAAGCCTGATAAGGTCTATGCCGATCATAGACTGTTACTGGACAACAAACTCTGTGAAGTAGACATTTCTGATGTTGCCATCACGAAGACGAAGGTTGAGCTGATCGGTGATCTGCTCTTTTAACTTGTCTTTTCCTTTCGCAGTTGATATCTCTTCGAGTGTCTTGGAAGAGAGCATACGAATGACGACATCACGTACTACAGCTGTCTTACTCTCAAGTTCAGCAGCTACTTGCTCGTCATCAAGCTCAAGGTTCATCTGAACTTTTAAATAACGGCGTCCGCTGTCACTAAGCAAGTTGACCGTAAAAGTGTCAAGAGGAAACATCGGACCCACTTCCATAGCATCCATAGACTTGATCTGCTTCTCTTTTACAGCTGGATTGGAACCGTTGTTTGAAGGAGCCTCATCGCCACCGGCAAGCATAGCTACTACAACCCCTACAACAAGTAAAACGAGTACGAGAGCAACGATAATAATAATTAGAACAAGATTGCTGGATTTTTTTTCTCCGCCGTTCTCTGTTCCTTGTCCTTCTGTCTCTTGTTCAGCCATAATCTCTCCTAGTTTCTTTAGATATGATTATTATAGCGAAGTAGGACATTATGTAAAGGGAAAGATGGTGCTTTCAGAGATTATTTTTTATTATTTCGTTACAATCTGCTAATTTTTACAGACAGGCCAGTAGATGATTGAAGGTTTTTTTTCAGCGATTGGATCACCCGTTGTCAACATGTTTCGTATGTTGAATAATTTTGGTGTGTTTATACTTTTTCAGCTGCGCGTTTTCCCTCTTTTGTTCACGACCTTGTCGCGTTTGCAGCTCCTGCTTAAACAGATCGAACTTATCGGAATCGGTACCATAGGTGTTGTAACACTTACCGCACTTTTTACCGGTATGGTAGAAGCAATCCAGCTGTATAACGGTTTTCATGATTTTGGTGTGGAAAGCTTTATGGGATATACGATATTTGTCTCAATAACCAAAGAACTCGGCCCTGTATTTGCTACGCTGATGCTCATCTCACGTGCGGTCAGCGCTATGGCTGCTGAACTTGGGACAATGAGGGTGACGGAGCAGATTGATGCGATTGAGACTCTGGGAATAGATTCTAAAAAGTATCTAATTGTCCCACGTATAGTCGCGACGACGATATCGCTCCCTATGCTTGTTGCTGCCTTTGACTTTGTGGCGATATCAAGTGCTTATTTTGTCTCGACAGCTGTCTTGGATGTCAATCCGATCTCCTATCAGGACACGATCATGCGTTTAGGGGAGTTCAGTGATATCGGAACAGGGCTTATCAAGGCTGCAGTATTTGGCTTTATAGTAAGCTCGATAGGAACCTATATCGGTTATCACACGCATGGCGGGGCGAGAGGTGTAGGATTGTCGACTATCCATGCGGTTGTCTACTCCGCCGTAGCTATCTTTGTAGCCAACTACTTCTTGTCTTCATTCTTTCTTTTTATAGGTTGGTAGTGGTTTAACGGGATTGATACTTATCATCCCGCTCAATCAAGGGGACAGGGAATAAAAGTGTCTGATCTCTTTTGGGTATATTATCCGGCAGACTCTGCGTTTAAAATTATTCTTTTATTATCCCTGCCAGGCGTATATGGAGTTGTGAAAAGAAGAGAACTCTAGAATCTTAATGCAACATATTGCCGCAAGTAAAGATATTACATCCAGTCTATTAGCTTGGTGACTTCATTGACCTCATAGCATTTGAGCCCAAATGTATCAGACGGTTTTTTGGCGATCAGTGCTTTGGAGAACTTATGCAAGGAAGCTTCTTTCAGACGTGAATCAAGCTGAAATACTTCACGAACATCACCGACAAGGGAGACCTCGCCGACAAATATCGTCTCTTTTGATATGGCTCGGTTTCTAAAACTGCTGATGATAGCAGCCAATATCGCAAGGTCTGCTGATGTCTCCGTGATCTTTATCCCGCCCGTAATATTGATGAAGACATCATACTGATTCAAGGGTATCTCAAGTTTACGCTCAAGTAGAGCCAGCAGCATGTTTAAGCGGTTGTTCTCAAATCCGGTAGCCTGACGCTTGGGGTTTGGTGCATGTGAATCCGATACTAAAGCCTGTACTTCCAGAATGATAGGTCTTGACCCCTCCATGATAACCGTCAGTGCAGAACCGGGCTGTGCGTTTGTCTTGGAGAAGAACTTTGATGAGATGTCTTTGGCAGAGAGGAGCCCTTCGGCTTTCATCTCAAAGACACCGATCTCGCTTGTCGGTCCAAAACGGTTCTTAAAGCCTCTTAATATGCGCAGCTCCTGAGAACTGTCCCCTTCAAAGTAAAGAACGGTATCTACCATATGTTCCAAGACACGCGGACCGGCAATGGAACCTTCTTTGGTGATATGACCGATGATGAAAATCGCGATCTTCCTCTCTTTTGCCAGGCGCATCAGATCGAAGGTGATCTGACGGACCTGGGTGACTGACCCGGGTGCTGAAGTGATCGCTTCAGAGTAGAGTGTCTGTATGGAATCGATGATAATACATTCAAAACTGTTCTCAGAGAGTTCGAACATGACCTGTTCAAGCCTTATCTCACTGAGAAGGAAGAGGTCCTTGTGATTGGCATCAAGACGGTTGGCGCGAAGTTTGATCTGTCCTTCGCTCTCTTCGCCGGTAACATAGAGTGTCTTTTTTCCCTGTTTTGCGATGTTGGAACCTATTTTAAGAAGAAGGGTGGACTTTCCGACACCGGGGCTCCCTCCGATAAGGGTCAGTGAGCCAGGGACGATTCCCCCTCCCAAGACCATGTCAAGTTCGACATCATTCGATGAAAAGCGCTCGACCTCCGTCTCTACGATCTCCGTGATAGCTTTGGCTTTGGCTCCTCCTGAAGGTGAGCTTGAGGTGAGTTTTATGATCTCTTGCTGCTGCTCACTGAGTTCTATCATGGAATCCCAGGCACCGCAATTCGTACATTTTCCCATCCATTTAGGACTGGTATGCCCGCAATGCTGACATTCAAATACGGTGTTTTTTTTCTTTGCCATGATGGATGCTCCTGAGTGTTAAGTGAAGTCTACTGTAGAAAAGGTGTCATAGTGCAGGGATATGACAAATTGCCATATCTTTTAAACGGTTTCTTCTTGGAGATAGATAGCATCCAGGAAGTCACTGACAAAGGCGTGCTTGTCAAACCTGACGAGATCCTCAGGTTTCTCGCCGATACCGATATAGATGATGGGTATCTCTAAGGCGAAGGCTATACTGAAGACGGAACCGCCTTTGGCGGTACCGTCGAGTTTGGTGATGATGATCGCATCGATGTCGACCATCTCATTAAAGGCTCTGGCCTGATCGATGGCTGAGTTTCCCTGCGTACCGTCCAGGATCAGAATCTTGTCGTGCGGCGCACCGGGATGTGCTTTATCACAGATGCGTACGATCTTTTTAAGCTCATTGGAAAGATTTGTCTGTGTATGAAGACGTCCTGCCGTATCAATAAGGACATTATCAAAGCCTTTTGCCTTTGCCGAAGCGATCGCATCAAAGGCAACAGCAGAAGGATCATGTCCCTGCTGGGTCGCGACGATGGGTACGCCGATCTTATCCGCCCAGCGGCTTAGCTGCTCAATAGCCGCTGCTCTAAAAGTGTCAGCTGCTCCGAGCATGACCTTTTTACCCTCATCCAGATACTTTTGAGAAAGTTTTGCAATAGTCGTCGTCTTTCCTGCTCCATTGACACCTATGATCAGCTGGACCTTTGGCGGAGTAAACGCTTTTTCATCATAATAAGCCCAGTTGAAACAGGCCAGAAGTTTGGATTCAAGATGCTCGCGTTTGACTTCATCATAAGGGATCTCGGAGAGGATCTTCTCAATGAGGTCGTAATGCACATCGGATTCAAGCAAGATATCTTCCAGTTCCTCTTTGGATATCTTGGCCTTTTTCTTGGGAATGACCGTCTTAATGGCATCGGCAGTCTTGTTGAGGCCTTTTTTAAAAAATCCGAACATTATTTTTTCAGGGTCCTTCTGATATCGCTCTCGATCATCTCTTCCGGGACGGCTCCTATATAGTGGTTGACATAATTGCCTTTATAATACATGACCATAAGGGGAATAGGAAAACTTTGTCCTACATCTATGGTTGTTGCTATGGCGCGTGAAAGATCACGGTTGTCTTCAGCATTGGATATGGTGTACTCTGCACCGTATGTGTCGACAAAACGCTGTACATATTCTGTCGTCTTCTCTTCTTCGATCAATATTCCCATGATCTTGATATCATCTTTGTATTTGTTCTGAAGTGAGGTCAGGTTCGGTGCAGCAGCGCGGCAAGGTGGGCACCATGTCGCAAATATGTCAAATATGATGACCTTGTCTTCCATGCCGGTGACAGTGAAGTTAGGTCCTTTCTTTTCTACGATGTAGGCTTGGCTTTTAAGGTCGACAAGATCATAAGAGGATGTCGAGACTAAGGAGTTCAGTTCGCTTTGCTGTGATGAATCACTACATCCGATAAGTATGAAAGCCGTACTAATCGCTATAGCTATCTGTTTTAATGACATTTATAATTCCCTTTGGATATATTATTGAGTACGCTAACAATGTGTCCACTGTATGGGGTATTGCTTATTGCAAATACAGAACACATTTTGGTGGGGATATTATAATCATTCAAGGCTTAATGTGAGTATAGACAAGGCATCATTTAGAAAAGAGAGTATACAAAAGCTCCGATATGCATCCCGCAGAAACAAGATCAGCAAAGACCACCGAATAATGTCTGTTTTGAGTGTCCTGCTCGATGATATAGACCCTAAATCGATTCTGTTTTATCTCCCCTTGGATTTTGAAGCAGACCTGAGATTGCTATTAGAAAAACAAAGAAGAAAGATTAGAAAATGTTATGTTCCGTTTATGGTCAGTGAAAGTTTTAAGATGGTACCATACAGAAAGCCACTAAAACGCGGAAATTTCGGGGTTAGTGAGCCTAATAATACATTGTTGAAAATTAAAAATGTGGATGTCGCTATTGTACCTGTTGTCGGAGTAGATACAGATGCAAGACGAGTCGGTTTTGGGAAGGGGATGTACGACAGGTTCTTCGCCAAACTTTCCAAAAAACCCATCACTATTTTTATTCAGCTTGAAGAGTGTATCTGTGATGTTAAAGTGACAGACCATTATGATGTTCAAGCCGATATTTATATTACTCCACAAACGATAAAGTATAGGAAAACAGATGTTAAATCAGATTCTCTTAGGCGGTGGAATAGCTACCGTCAGCGGAGTGATCGGATTTTTGATCTCCAAAAAATTAAGCAGTGCGCAGTTTGATGTTTATGTAGAACAGGCAAAGGCAAAGGCAAAGGCTATTGATTCAGAAGCTGAGCTCTTACTTCACAAGGCAAGTTTCCGAGCCCAGGAAGTCGAAGCAAAAGCACAAAAAAGATTTGATAATGCATTAGATGATGCACGTTCTGCACTTAAAGACGATTTAAGAGCCTTGGAAGAGAAACGATACGCTTTCAAGGAATTTAAAGAAGACGAGCTTCGTCGGATCAAAGCAGAAGCATCAAAGACTGAAAATCTGAACCTACAGTTAGAGCGTGCAAAACGTTCAATGGAGAGACAAAAAGAAGATTACTTAAACCGTGCGAAAGATGCGGTAAAGATCATAGAAAGCGGTGCGGGTCTGACCCGTGATGAGGCGAAGAGCCTTTTATTAAAGCAGGTCGAAGAGGAGTCACGTGCCGAGATAGCGCATGTTGTACGCAAGTATGAACAAGAGGCAAAAGAGCAGGGCCAACGTAAGGCTAACTATATACTTGCCCAAGCGACTTCGCGTTTTGCAGGCGAGTTTGCTTCTGAGCGTCTGATGAACATGGTCCATCTTAATGATGATGAGCTTAAAGGCCGTATCATCGGTAAAGAAGGACGCAATATCAAGACACTTGAATTGCTTCTGGGTGTGGATATCATCATCGATGAGACACCGAACACGATCATACTGAGCAGTTTCAATCTGTACAGACGTGCTATAGCAACACGTACAATCGAACTCTTGATCGAAGACGGGCGGATACAGCCGGCACGCATAGAAGAGATCTATGAGAAAGTGACCGGTGAGTTCGAAGCCTCAATACTTGATGAAGGCGAGCAGATCGTTCGGGAGATGGGTGTCACCGGTATCCATCCTGAACTTTTAAAACTGCTTGGGCGTTTGCGTTACAGAGCCTCATACGGACAAAATGCTCTTGCACATACCCTTGAGGTTGCTAATCTGGCCGGTATCATCGCTGCGGAACTCGGCGGGGATGAGACATTGGCCAAGCGTGCCGGACTCTTGCATGATATCGGCAAGGCCTTGACGCATGATAAGGGCGGGAACCATGTCGATCTTGGGATTGAGCTGGCACGGCTGTATAAAGAAGACCCTGTCGTGCTGAACGCTATTCCGGCCCATCACGGTCTGGAAGATATTCAAAGTATCGAATGTGCGGCAGTATGTGCCGGCGATGCACTGTCTGCAGCGCGTCCGGGTGCGCGCCGTGAAGTGCTGGAGTCCTACCTGAAACGTGTGACGGAGATCGAAGAGATCGCTTCTGAAAAACATGGGGTCAAGCAGGCGTATGCGATCAATGCGGGACGTGAAGTCCGTGTTATCGTCAATGCGGAACTTCTTAATGACGATGAGTCTTCTCTGCTGGCAAAAGAGATCGCCAAAGAGATAGAATCAAAGATGAACTTTCCCGGAGATATCAAAGTAAGCGTTATTCGTGAGAGCCGTGCAATCGAGTATGCACGATAATAAGCAGGAAGCAGATTTTTTTCTGCTATCTTCCAGGGATCACTGTGTGATCTCTACGACCATCGCCCCACGCAGTTCTCCCATCTTGTAGCCCTGAGCCTTGTCAAAAGGATAATGTTCTTTCATGAACTGTTTGAGTTCAGGGTTCTTGGATATATCCCCGTGACATTTCAAACAGGCTTCCTGCTTGATCACTAAGGGTTTATAGTATTTAAAGCGTTTTCCTTCTTGTTCTATCAGGTAAGGCGGAAGCTTTTTTGCATTAAGCATCTTCTGCATGGATTCCAATACTTTCTTCTCATCCGCACTCGGAGTGTTTGCCGGATTGCGTTCTTTTAGAGAGATACGCCTGATACTTACTCCCTGAACCTGATGAAGGTTGACTTCCTCTGTCAATGTAAGTGCATTGGTATTACAAAAAGCGGCTGCCTGGATCAAGCCTTTTGTCTTGATCTCCTGCTGCAGTTTGGAGCTAAGTGTCTTCATCAGCTCCTGGCTGACCCTCTCTCCAGTCTCAATGACTTCTTGCGGGGTATCTTGAGCGCAAAGAATAGTGCTTATAAGCGCTGGCAGGAATACTGTTCTTTTTAAGATATCTGTTCTTTTCATTTTAACTGTCCATTAGTTGTTTTCAGAATCGTCGTAGGGATCCGGGTGGATGACCAGGTTCCAGTTCATCGTATCGTCGATCTTTTTGATCTCTTTTTCAATTGTATCACAGACACGGTGGGCATCAAATAAAGAGGTAGATATATTGAAAACCAGATGAACACTCACAAAAGCATCCTTTCCTGAAGCTCTGGTAAGCAGTTCATGGTAGCTTGTTATGTTCGGATTTTTCTCAATGATCTCTTTGATCTTATCTACAGTATCGCTATGCATCGCAACATCCATCAGCATCAAAACACCGTGTTTGATCAAGTCATAGGCAGAATATATGATAAAAAGTGCTATCAGTATCCCCAGAATAGAATCGATGGCATAAAAGTCTGTAAAATGGATCACGACCAGAGAGATGAGGATAACGCCGTTAGAATAGAGGTCGGTCTTATAATGCAAAGCGTCTGAACGGATGACCATGGAAGCTGTCTTCTTGGCTACATAGTCGAGATACAGGACCAAGGCACCTGTAATGATGAGGGAGATCAGCATTACGATGATGGACTCTTCCAAATAGCTTGTCTGGTGTCCATGCATAAGTTTGTCTATAGCAGAGTAGAGGATATACAGACCCGAGAGAGTAATGATAAGACCTTCGATGACAGAGGCAAGCGCTTCTATCTTGCCCCGTCCGTAGTTGAAGGTGGCATCCGGTTCTTTTTCAGAGTTGTGAAGGGCAAAATAGTTGAAGGTGGAAACAGCAAGATCCAAGACGGAGTCAATGGCAGAGGCAAGTACAGCTACGGATCCGCTTGCGATCCCAATAAAAAGCTTGATCAGGACCAAAATGGTAGCAGTAATACTTGAAACAACCGTAGCTTTTTTCTCTAAACGCATGCCTCTCCTTATATTTCGTATTATTTTAGCAAAGAATTGGTAGTATTAGACATTAATCTTAAGGAATTTGTTTGAACTTAGAAGAAATCCGTAAAGAACGTGAAAAATGGATGACCTGGAAGAACATTGCTCCACTGCGCGAAGCACTCGATCAGCTTGAGGAGATAGCCTGCGAATACGTTTTGGGCGATGTCGTGACAATCCGCAGCACAACACCTTTGCAAGAAGATGTGAGATCGAAGATCGAAGAGACGGCCAAGAAGATGATGCCATGGCGTAAAGGTCCTTTTGATCTTTTTGATATCTTCATCGATACAGAGTGGCAGAGTTTTTTAAAGTACAATCTTTTAGAACCTTATTTTGACTTAAAAGGCAGACGAGTTGCCGACGTCGGCTGCAATAACGGTTATTATATGTTTAGGATGCTCTCGCAGGAGCCTGCTTCAATCGTCGGTTTTGATCCGTCTGCTCTTTACAAGACACAATTTGACTTTATCAACCATTTTATAAAAAGCAATATCAGATATGAACTTCTGGGTGTGGAACATCTTCCTGATTATGAACACAAGTTCGATACGGTCTTCTGTCTGGGTGTCCTTTATCACCGTCCTGATCCGGTAGGTACGCTGAAAGCATTGGCCAAAGGGATGGAAAAAGGTGCTGAACTTTTTCTGGATACCTTTATGATAGACGGAGAGGGTGATATCTGCCTTACACCGGAAATGACTTACTCCAAGATACCTAATATCTATTTCGTTCCGACGATAAAAGCACTCAAAAACTGGTGTGGTCGTGCCGGTTTTATCGATATAGAAGTTTTAGAGATTACAATTACGACAGAAGATGAACAACGTTCTACGCCCTGGATCGAAGGCGAGAGCCTTGGAAGCTTTCTTGACCCTGATGATGCAAGCAAGACCATAGAAGGTTATCCTGCACCCAAACGTGTCTATATCAAAGCAATACGAAAGTAAGGAAAAAAGATGTCAAAAGAGTTGAAAGAAGAACAAAGAATAGAAGATACCCAGGTCCTGCATACGCATGAACTGATCAACAAAACGTACAGCGGTGATCTGGTTGAGTTAAAAGAAGGGTTTGCCAAGGTGAGTCTGTTGACAAATGAAGAGATGCGTGTGGACAGCCTTGGTCTGGTACATGGCGGGTTTATCTTCTGTGCTGCAGATTTTGCTGCTATGGCAGCGGTCAATGACCCTAATGTCGTTCTATCGGGAGCAACAACAAGTTTCTTGTCTCCGGTACGCGTGGATGACGAAGTCGTGTTCACAGCCAAGGTACGTCACAAAGAGGGACGAAAACGAGAAGTGAACGTACTTGGATATGTTATGGATATCAAGGTGTTTGAAGCGACGATGAAGACGGTCGTATTGGACAAGCATGTTTTAAAGCTTGACCTTATGAATGCGGTGAAGACGGATTAAGAGGAAGGTCTGGGCAGTCCGATATTTCAGATAGCCCTTATCCAGTAGTCACTGTTCACCTGTTCTGCTTTTATGCTCGTCGTCCCGCCATGCCCGGGATAGATTCTTTTGTCATAGGCTATCTCTTTGAATTTTTGCAGACTTTTTTTCATATCTTCAGGTGATGAAAAAGGAAAATCACAGCGTCCTATGGAACGTTCAAAGATAAAATCTCCGCTGAACATGGCATCTTCGATCTCGATCGTCGAACACCCCGGACAGTGCCCAGGAAAATGACGGTATTTGATACGCACGCCTTCGATCTCAAACTCGCTGTCACCTTCGATCTCAACATCAGGGTAAGAGGACGGAAGGTTTGGCATCATGTCAGAGTGTTCTAGCATAAACACATCGCCTTTTGGCGTGTATAGGGGGATATTGAGCTTTTCTTTTAACTCTTGGTTGGACCAGACATGATCAAAATGTCCATGGGTGTTTAAGATGGCGACAGGATTGGTGACATGCTCAAGTACCCACTGTGTCGCACCGACGCCGGGATCGATGATAAAGTCTTTTCCCTCTACTGTAGCGATATAACAGTTTGTCTGATAGGGTCCCATAGGTTGGACTTGAATCTTCATAATAACTTCTTTTTAGTGAAATTTTAGCATAATACCTCCATGGACTTTTTTAAAACGTTAGAAGAAATTTTACGCATTGCAGTGCCTTCAGATAAGTGCAGGGCATTCAAAGAATTTTATCAGGGATATCAAGCGGGCAGATATGATCTGCATCACGAGCAGGAAGCAGTTCTCTTTAATAAACCCTCTTACGCAGAGTATTGTCAGCTTGTATCACCTACGGTCGTGCTAAAACGAAAGAAGCTGAGCACAGACAGAGGTAAAGCGATATTTTTGCATGCAGTCGCGCACATTGAGTATTCAGCCATAGACCTGGCTATAGACGCGGCCTATCGGTTTAAGAACATGCCTCGATCCTTTTATGATGATTGGCTGAGTGTGGCCTCTGATGAAGTGCGTCATTTTGAGATGCTTGACGCGCTTCTGGCTGAGCTGGACTCATTTTACGGGGATCTGCCTGTGCACAATGGTCTGTTTGAAGCATCGCAAAGAACACAGCTGCTGCATGAACGTATGGCGGTGGTACCGCGTTATCTTGAAGCAAATGGACTTGATGCCACACCTGTGATGATAGAAAAGCTGCGACATCTGGAAAACGATGAAAAGGCTGAGAAGATCATTGAAATACTGAAAATCATCTTGGAAGAAGAGTGCGATCATGTCTATAAGGGTGATATCTGGTTTAAGTACGCCTGCGACTTGAAAGGAGTGGGGTATGAAAGCTATTTTGATATCATCGAGACATACTATCCGGGAAGTTTTCCCCGCAAAAAAGATCTGAACATTCAAGCGCGGCAGGAAGCAGGTTTCAGCTGCAGCGAACTTAAGCGTATGAACACAAACATACACTGCGACTAAAATGCTGCAGTTAACAGCTCTCCAGCTTCACCGGCGTAATAAGCGAACCTTTTTGAATCTGTATTATTTCATTTTTTTCAAAATCAACTAATAAAAACGCTTCCTTGATACGCAGGTCTCCGTTAGGCAAGCGGTCTGCAAATCCTAAATATTCGGCTGAACTGAGATGCTTAACACCGAGTTGGTAGGCTTTCTTTGTACCTGTACCGTTATAGAAAAGGTTTTTTTTCTGCTGTTTAGCCGATAAGACCATCGCCTTGATATCTGCCATAGGCTGCTCTTTTTTTTAGGGAAGTATAGCATCTATCGAGGCAATGAATATTACAGGGTTCTTAAGTTTTTAAATTAGTTTATTTGCTGGTACATTAATAAAAAAAATTAGATATAATAATTTCAGTTAAACTGGACTTTAGGAATAAAATTGAGTAAATACTCGCAGATCACAGACTATTTGGTCGCTTTTTTAAAAGACGAAGTCGAGAAGACAGGGCTGAAGAATGTTGTCGTAGGTTTAAGCGGAGGCCTGGACTCGGCTGTCGTCGCTGTTCTGGCACACAAGGCCTTTGGTGATAGGCTTTTGTGCGTCAAGATGCCTTCACAGTTCTCTTCACAAAGCAGTCTGGATGATGCGGATGAATTGTGTCAGAAATTTGGTCTCAGAAGTGAGAACAGAGATATATCTGCTTTGCTCAAGGCCTATGATATTGAGGGGTTGAGTCCGCTTCGCATTGGAAACCTCTCTGCACGTTTTCGTATGATAAACCTCTACGACCTCTCAGCCAGAGAGAACGCCTTGGTCCTTGGAACGAGCAACAAGAGCGAACTTATGCTTGGGTATGGAACCCTGTTTGGGGATCTGGCTTCGGCTTTGAACCCTATCGGTGATCTGTACAAGACGGAGGTCTTTGAGCTTGCACGCTATCTTGAAGTGCCGGCAAGTATTGTCGACAAGGCACCTTCTGCTGATTTGTGGGAAGGTCAGAGCGATGAGAACGAACTCGGATATACCTATGCGACACTTGACCGTGTTCTTAGACGCTATATCGAGGAGCGTGCGACACAGAAAGAGCTTCTGCAAGAGGGTTTTGAAGTCGAACTGGTGAACATGGTGATCAAGAGGATCTATCAAAATCAGTTTAAGCGCCGTATGCCGCTTATCGCCAAACTGAGTTCGCGGTCGATCAACCACGACTTCAACTATCCGCGCGATGTCGGTTTATAAAGGTCATTGTGAAAATCTACCCGGGTGGATTTTTAGAGTGACTGTCAGGGTGTCAGCCAAATATGATCAAAAGACACCGTTTCAGATATATATTTAGTTTATAAAGGGAGGATACAGATATGGGAAGAGAGATACCGTTTTACAGACCGCGTATAGACAACAAAGAGAAGGCTCAGCTGGACGAAGTCCTGACCGGTGAGACCCACAAGGTCGAAGAGCTAGAAGAAGCTTTTGTAAAATATACAAAAGCCAAATATGCCGTAGCCACATCGGATGGGACATCTGCTTTGCATCTGGCTATGCTGGCGATAAACCTCAAGCGCGGTGACAAGGTCTTGTGCTCAGTCAACGCCTATCCTTCTGTTCCGGAAGTGGTTCGCCATTTTGATGCCGAACCGATCTTCGTCGATGCGGAAGAGGGCAGTTACAGTATCAACCTTGACAAACTTGAGAATATGCTTTCAGACAATCAGTCCAAAAAGCTAAAAGCGGTCATAGTCAGTCATATCGGGGGTTATCCTATAGACTTGGAACGCCTGTATAACATCGCTAAGATTTATAATATCCGTATCATTGAAGATGCGAGTGAAGCGCTTGGAGCGAGCTACAAGGGTAAGAAGATCGGTGCAACAGGTGCAGATATCACGACCTTTAGTTTTAATCCTCACCTGAAGGGCAATATCTGTAACGGCGGGATGATGGTCACGGACGACGAGGATCTTGTCGAACGTGCCCAACTGCTTCGCAACCATGCTATGGTGACACCGGATGAGAATCTGGCTTATGTCTATGACATCGTTGACATCGGAAGCAAATACGATATGAGTGAACTCGATGCTGCCTATATCCTGGGTCAGCTTTCAAAGCAGGACGCCGTGATCAAACGTCAGCAGGAGATCGCTGCGCGGTACAATCAAAAACTCAAGGATGCACCGCATATCACGCTTCCTGAGATACAAAATGATCACAGTTTTTCGCTCTATATCATCAAAGTAAAAAAGAACAGAGACTCTTTTGCCCGTGAGCTTTTGGAAAAAGGTATTCATACAGGTCTGCATTATATTCCTCTGCATCTTTTGAGCTATTACAAGAGCAAGTATTCACTTCGTGTCAATGATTTTCCTGTTGCCTTGCGTAACTTCCAGCAGGTACTCTCTATCCCTATCTATGCGGATATGAGTGACAGCGATGTTGACTATGTATGTGATACGATCATTGCTATTACGAAGCACTGGGTCTAATGAAAAAAAGCCTTGTTTTTTGGGGTGAGAAATATCTTTTCTCACCCGGACCGCTTGAATGGCTTATCTCTATTCTCTTTCTTCCTTTTTCCTTTTTGTACTGTCTTGTTGTCTGGATACGTTATAAGATGTCCGTTCCTCAAGCCTTTGGTCTGCCTATCGTCAGTGTAGGCAACCTTATTGTCGGGGGGAGTGGCAAAACGCCTTTGACGGTTGCGCTTGCAAGAGCTTATACAAAACCTGCCATCGTTTTACGGGGATACGCAAGGAAGTCCAAAGGTTTGTATGTCGTCTCAGACGCACAGGATGTTCTTTGTGATGTCAGTTGCAGCGGGGATGAAGCGATGCTGTATGCGACCTTGCTGCCGCATGCTATCGTGATCGTAGCAGAAGATAGGATAGAAGGGGTTGAAAAAGCCAGGTCGATGGGGGCAGAAGTGGTCTTCTTGGATGATGGCTACAGCAAACATTTTATCAGCAAATTGGATCTGCTGATAATCTCGAAGCAGAAAAATCCGTTTTGTCTTCCTTCGGGACCTTTTAGGGAACTTCTCTGGTCATCAAAAGAAGTGGTATCTATCCAAGAGGATAAGGACTTCACTCGCAAGGTCACTGTCTCAGACCCCAAAGAGACGATGGTTTTGGTAACGGCTATCTCTAAGCCTCAGCGTCTTGATGCCTATCTGGATGAGCGGGTGATCAAGAAAGTCTATTTTCCTGACCACCATGCCTTCAGCCGTGATGAATTAGTCACTGTTTTGGATGAGACGGGGGCGAAAAGCCTTCTGGTGACCCGAAAAGATGCAGTAAAGATGACAGGTTTTGACCTTCCTCTGTCATACTTGGAACTTGAGCTTGAAGTCGACAAAAAGGTGCATAAAACGGTGCTGGATTATGTTAGAATTTCGTCACAAATATAAATCAAAGACAGATAATGCAAGATAAAATAGATAAAGTAAAGATACTCTTAGATGCGCTTCCTTTCATCAAAGCCTTTAATAAAGAGATCATTGTCATAAAGTACGGCGGTTCAGCCCAGACAGACCCGAAGCTTATTGAAAGTTTTGCTCAGGATATACTCCTTTTGTACCTGGTAGGGATAAAACCTGTGATCGTGCACGGCGGCGGTAAAAAGATCACAGACCTGTTGGACAGGCTGGATATTGAAACGGAGTTCATCGACGGACAGCGTGTAACGACACCGGAAGTCATGCGCATTGTCGAGATGGTCTTAAGCGGAGATATCAACAGCAGTATTGTCTCCCTGCTTAATGCACATAGTGCAAAGGCTATCGGTGTGAGCGGTAAGGATGCCCATTGTATCATGGCTGAGCCAAAAGAGCATGCCAAGTGGGGCTTGACGGGAACGATCACAGGGGTGAAGGCGGAAGTCATCCATAACCTTATCCATGAGAAGTTCGTACCCGTGATCGCACCGATCGCTGCAGGCAAAGAGATGGGGCATCCCGGATACAACATCAATGCCGATTTTGCAGCCTCACAGGTGGCCAAAGCTATTGGCGCGAACAAGGTCATCTTTTTGACAGACACTCCGGGTGTACTGGACAATGATAAAAAGCTTCTGTCCACATTGACCGAAGCGGAAGTCGCGGCGCTGAAAAAAGACGGCACTATCCATGGCGGTATGGTCCCTAAGGTAGATGCCTGTCTTGAAGCCATCGAAGGCGGTGTGCAAAAAGCCCATATCATCGACGGAAGAGTCGAGCACTCGATTCTGCTAGAGCTTTTCACGTCTGAGGGTGTGGGAACACAGATAACGCTGTAACTGCTATGCTTGTCTTTTGCACGGTCCCTGATGAAAAAGCAGCCAAGGCTATATCATCTGCATTGGTCAAAGAGGGCTTGTGTGCCTGTGTCAACCAGGTCCCAAAAATCACCTCGTATTACATATATGATGGTGAGTTTTGCGAAGACAATGAACTTTTATTACTGATCAAAACAGCCCCGTCCCACTTCAAAAAACTTCAAGCACGTCTGAATGAACTTCACCCTTATGATGTTCCCGAGATCATAGGAATACGGATTTCTGAGATCTCACCTGCGTATCATAAATGGCTTTTGACGGCTTTGAAATAAGCATATAAAGCTGATTGTAAAAGAGAAAACAATAGAATACAAGCTTGAATATGTGCCTGATACCAAAATTTTGGCATAATATGTAGCTATGTTATCGGAGTTTTTGCTCTTTTAGGCTACCTTGATTTAATGAAATTCAAACATAAAGAAGTCTCATGAAACCAATTCTCACTTTTTTCGCTGTACTGATACTGATCTCAGGATGCTCAAAAAAAGAACCTGAATCTATAGACCCTGTCTCCATTGCACCGGAGATCACGCTGTTCAAACAGTCTTTGCCCATAGAAAAAGAGGTTCTCAATAAGGCCTACAAGAAGATCTCTCCAAAGATCGGTCTCTCTCATATGGGGGCATTAAAAGGCAAGGGGTTTAACGGTGAGTTCATCTTTGACGACAAGGAACTCCCTTTTGTCGAGTACAGATTCGACAAACCTTATATCATTAAAAAGATCCATCTTAAGCAGAGCGGCTTTGTCGTAAACGGAGATGCCAGCAGTTCGAACATAAAAAAGTTCGAGATCCTCTTTTTTGACGCACAAAAGTCGCCTTTATACACAGCTGAACTGGATGCGGGAGCTACGGAGATCGAAGAGTTCAATAATATCCAGGCAGATGGTTTTATCTTGAAAACCCGCAGTGTCTATGCACCTAAGGATATCAGTGAGAACGATGTTGTCGCGGCTTTTGACGGACGTATCTCTGTTGAAGTCATCGATGCCAATTATATCTATGATATTGTTGCACCGGTATTGAGTGAACGTGATTCAAGTACATCAAACGAAGAGCTTTTAAAGACGATCGCATTGTTAAACTCCGAATTGTTTAAGCGGCTGCGTGCAAAACGGGCTGATTTTAACCTGCCGAAAGACTCGGTCCTGTATCTTCCTCCTGATGCCGATATGCATTATGCAGTCGCCCATACGGAAGAGATCTTCAAGACGGGCAAGTACAAGACGGTCACAGGTGATTATAAGATCCATATTTTCAGTGAAGAAGCGGACTTTGATTCCAAGGGTGATGTCAAAGTCAAACAACATAAGATCAAGATCGAAGACTCTAAACGAAACCTGAAGACGACGACCCAGCTTCCAGAGCATGAAAAGTTCATTGACTTTAGTGAAGGACTTTAATGCAGGCTGCTAAATTGCCGAAGATGGGTTTTTATTTCATGCTGTCATTGATAGTCGCCAAGCTTGTCTACCTTGGGTTTGAGTCCTATTACAACGGTTTTGTCATCGATGTGGTAACATCTACGCATGTGGACAAAGACCTTTTGACTAAGCTTGAAAACTTTGGAAACCGTGTCAGTTCAGTAGGTATTACCCTTCTTTTGATCCCTTTGTATTACCTTCTGGTCAAGAAGTTCTTTGAATTTCATCAAGGCGTTATGATCATTGTGATGGTGTTGCTTACATTATCAACATACTTTGCTATTCATAAGGGTCTAAACAAGGCAGTCTTTGAGATCGTGCAGCAAAATAAAGACAAACGGTATGAGTCATATTATATTGAGCTGTTCAAGTACGGAATGCTGACGGGAAAGCTGGGCTACTCCTCGTTCATCCCGAAAGAAAACCTTAATGATCTCTCTATCTATGACAAGGTGATGATCTCCAATCTTTTCTTGCTGACACAAATCGACAAGGAACTGATCAAGAAGTTCGTCTCACGGGGAAAAGAGAGCTTTTTCGACATCTATATCCATAAATATTTTCAAGAAGACTATAATGAAGCACGTTACCGGTTTGAGGATATGGCCCTGCGTATTCAGGAGGACTGGGATTCCTACAGTGACGGGATCTCAGATATCAATCAGAAGTTCTCCCGTATCGACTCCAAGCGCCAGTTGGATGAAAAATATCAGGCCTTTACCAAAAATCTCAAACGAGAATATACAAAATACCGTATCAATGTCCGCCAATATACCAACATCCTCAACAGCAACCTGGCCCAGTCGACCCAGCTTAACCGTGATCTGATCTCGTACTTTATACAAGATGGCTCTATCATGGGCAAAAGTGAATACGAAGCGATCATGCAAAAATACTTCGGTCATGACATCGATCCAAAGCGCTGGTGCGAGGGAAGTGTCTGTCCTGTAACGCGAAGAGTGACGAAGGTGATAGAAGAAGAGACCCTGCGCAAGTGGAACAAAGAGCATAACAACCTTCCTTTGAACCTTTCGCAAAAGCAGTTCTTTAAGCATCCGGTTGTAAGACAGAAGGTCGTCGCAGCACTTCGTAAAGAGGGTATTGATGTAAAGAGCAGCTTCAATTATTCCAAACAGGAGTATATTGCTGGATATATGAAAACGGTCGATGCGAAATTTCAAAAACAAAAGAGCGAACTGCAAAAAGATTTTGCAAGCAAGACCGGTATCAGCAATGTACAGCTGGGTCTCTCTTTTGAGCAGTTTGCAGCTCAATACAAGACAGAGATAATGAAACAGTACAAAGAGCGGGAGTATGGAGCCATCATGTATCAGATGATACTTGAGGGTGACCTGACAGGTTTTTATGAACGTCTCTATAAGCCGATGCTGCGTTCTAAGTATTATGACCAGGCCTTTCCTGAAGAGAAAGATTTTGAGCGCAAACTTGCAGACTACGGCGATACGGCGATCAAGATGCTCTACATCCCTCCGTTTGCTATCTTTATGTCACTGGTAGCAGGACTTTTAAATATCGTCTCCGTGATCGTATTGATCATGTTTCTGGCTTTTCATCGGGATACATCCGTGAAGATGTTCTTCTCAAAGATGGCGGCCAAACTTATCATCTTTTCGATGTTGGTGTATATCCCTTATTCTATTGGTGTGAAAAAAGATGTGTTGGCACCGTACAGTGTTCTGGAGACCTTTAAAGGATCGGTTTATGATCCTTACATAAAGAGCTTGAACTGGCTCTTGGTCGTGGAAGCGGTCAATTACAACAGTTTTTACTCTTTAGTCTTGAGTACAGGTCTGTTGAGCACGGTTGAAGACGATTATAAGGCTAAGCAGCTCATGCACAGTGTCACGAGAGAGTTGACAGGCCTTAATAAAAGTGCAAAAGAGAAGTATTTGGAGCGTTAAAAGATATTTTAAGAGCAGGTCATGTTTAGACTGCTCCTCCTAAAATAGTCTTTTTGACATTTACGCTATAATCTCACAAAAATTTTGATGGATAGATATGAAGTTTATTGAAACACGCGGTAATGATGGTACTCGTCCCTATAATGTTAGTTTTTCTCAAGCGATCTTAAGCCCGATCGCTTCTTTTGGAGGACTTTATGTCCCTTTGAAACTCCCTGATCTTGGACAGGTCTTTTTAGAAAAACATCTTGGTTCAAGCTATAAGGTCATGGCAATGGACATGCTTCGTGCCTTCGGTATTGATATTGACAAAGAGGTCCTGTATGAAGCTTTGGACCTGTATGACAATTTTGACGATGCTGCGAACCCTGTACCCGTTGTCAAAGTCGAAGAGAACCTGTATGTCAGTGAACTTTATCACGGTCCGACCCGTGCATTTAAGGATATGGCACTTCAGCCCTTTGGAATCGTGCTCTCTTCTATTGCGCA
>JBFEYG010000008.1:0-22311 GCA_041562275.1 Sulfurimonadaceae bacterium
GTCATCCGATATACCTGTCAAAAGTTCGATACGGCGTATAAGATTACGCGGCATCCAGTCTGCACTGGAGATATAAAGCTGCGGACTTGCATGCATAAAATAAAAGATACGTGAATGTTCAAGGTATTTACCGACAATAGAGATAACGCGTATGTTCTCACTAAGACCCGGTATCCCAGGACGCAGACAGCAGATACCACGCACGATAAGCTCGATCTTCGTACCTGCCTGGGAAGCCTTGTAGAGTGCGCGTATGACGTCTTCATCAACAAGGGAGTTGACCTTTACGATGATATGGCCTTTGTCTTTCATCTTTGCCTCATTTTGAATGAGAGAGAGAAGCTTTGGCTTCATCTGAGTCGGTGCCATATACAAAGTATTAAGCTTTCCTTTTTTAGAAAAGCCTGTCAAGAAGTGGAAGAAACGCGTAACATCATTGGTGATGGTCTCGTTGGAAGTCAGGTAAGAGATATCGGTATAGATCTTTGCGGTTGTCGCATTATAATTTCCTGTACCTATGTGAGCATATTGTCTAAGTGTGTCTCCGACTTTTTTTGTAACCAGAGCGGCTTTTGCATGGACCTTAAAGCCTTTGATACCGAAGATGACATGAGCACCGGACTGTTCGAGCTGTTTCGCCCAGATAAGGTTGTTCTCTTCATCAAAACGTGCCTTCAGCTCGACCATTACGGTGACTTGCTTGCCTGACTCTGCGGCTGCGGTAAGTGCATTGACAATTGGAGAATTAGCTCCTGCACGGTAGAGTGTCATACGAATAGCAAAGACGTCGGGGTCTTTGGCGGCTTGCTGAATAAGTTTGGTGATCGGGTCAAAACTCTCATAAGGATGGCACAACAAGACATCCTGCTTGTCTAAAACAGTAAAAATACTCTCATCCGTGTCAAAAGGAGGAAGGTTCCTCGGTTTATAACTTGGGACAACTAGGTGGGCGAAGTTCTTGTTGCCGACGATCTGCCAAAGTGTGCCGAGGTTCAGCCAGGTGGAAAAGTAATAGATATCTTCTTTGAAGACATTGGTATGACGGTTAAAAAAGCTGATAAGGTCTTCATCTGCGTTTGAGCCGAGTTCAAGTCGTACCATCTCACCGCGTTTTCGAAGGCGAAGCCCCTCTTCAAGGATCTCCATAAAGTCATCAGCCTCTTCTTCTTCAATCGTGATATCGGCATTTCTTGTGACCCGAAACGAAGAATATTTGCTTAAAGTAAAACCGGGGAACAACTCATTGATATGTTCAGCAACAACAGTCTCGATGGGTACATAGGTATTGTTGCTTAGCTCAATAAAACGTGGAAGCATGCGCGGTATACGAACAAGTCCGTAACGCATTTCATTCGTATCATTATCGTTCAGTTGCAAGATTAGTCCGAAACTGAGGTTGTTCAGATGCGGGAAGGGGTGGGTCGTATCAACGGCAATAGGCACAATGACAGGATAGATATGACTGGCAAAATACTCATCAAGTTCGCGTTTTTCTTTTATGTTGGTGTGTTGATACTCTTTGATGAAAAGATTCTCTTTTTCGAGCTCTTTAAAGATATTGATCAGTGTGTATTCAACTACCTCTTTTTCTTGGTGAAGGTATTTTCTGATCTCGCGAAGCTGCTGCAAGGGTGTTAGCCTCTCTGCTCCTGAGACGATGACACCTGCCGTGAAAAGTTTTTTAAGACCGGCAACGCGGATCATATAAAACTCATCAAGATTGGTACCGTAGATCGCCAAAAATTTCAGACGTTCCAGAAGCGGCAAAGATTCGTCTTGTGCCTGATGAAGTACGCGGGTGTTGAACTGAAGCCATGAAAGTTCACGATTGATGTAAAATCTTGGATCTTTAAGGTTGTTTATCATTAATATTCCCAATTGGATAAGTAAACGTGTTTATAAGTACTTATATGTAGTATGAATTGTTCAATTATAGCAAATTTTTTTTTGCTAAGATTATGAAAGTTAAAGTTATGAGTGTATGAGTAGCTATAATACATAAAATATTGACAGGTATACTCTCTAAAGGAAGCGAATGGAAATACAAAGAGTCGTGATCTATAGTCTCACAGTTTTGATCATCATATTTACCGGATATGGGATCTCTGGTTATTATATTGATAGTTCTCAGACAGCTTATGAATCTCAAAAGAGTGGGGCACCATCCACCGATAAAGTATGGACTCTTCAAGAGTATGAGATGTTTTACCGTTACCTTTCTGTCTTGCCCAAGGAGGTTGATTACCCGATTTTGTCAAGCGAAAAGTCCGGAAATCTGTTTAGAAACCTTATTGACTCTTTAGATGATGTCCTCTATGAACCTTTAACAGATGAGATGATCTTTATGCAGATCATAAAGTTCAAAATCATATGTCAAAATATTTTAATGTCGTATGTTGAGAAGGACATTGAAGTTCAAAAATACAATAATGAAGTTGCCTATTTGTATGGTATTCAAATACAAATATTATCGCAGATGCAGAAGATAGGCGAAAGAATTTCCAAAGCTGGTCAAAAAGAGAGTGAAAATGATCAGATCCAAAAGAAAGGCTTGGAATTTATGAAGCAGGGTGCTACGGCTCAAGTAGGAATCACCTTAGACCTTCTAGGTGAGTCTGGTGCATTTAAGGATAATGAAACGCTTCTGCTCTATTTTAAACAGTATGTGCCGGAGTTACTGCAATTTTTTGATATAAATAGAAAGGATATGATCAAGCAAAGAATCATCGAAGTATCAAAGAGTTCCGATATGTCTTCTACAAAAAAACTTTTGGATGATATGGCTAGCGGTCTATAGAACTTATTAAAACAGTTTGATCGATAGTCTAAGCTGGAACGGGAAAGTTGTTACAGCTTTTTTATCTTGGCGATCTCGTCTCTTAGCCGTGCGGCTTCTTCAAACTCGAGCATCTTGGCAGCCTGCTTCATCTTGGCATTAAGGACGTCAAGCAGTTTTTTCCGTTCGCGTGCCGGCATCTTCTCTGTCTTTTTGCCTTTGTTGTAGAGTTCGCCTACGTCTTCGACTTTGAGGTTTGAATCAAGTTTGCGTATGACAGTCTTGGGAGTTATGCCATGCTCTTTGTTGAACTTGTCCTGGATCTCCCGACGATCAAGCGTTGTGTCCATGGCCTTTTTCATCGACTTGGTGATCTTGTTAGCGTACAAGATCACACGGCCCTGGGCATTTCTAGCTGCACGTCCCATGGTCTGTATAAGCGCCGTCTCCGAACGCAAGAAACCTTCTTTGTCGGCATCCAGTATGGCAACAAGGCTGACCTCGGGAAGGTCAAGTCCTTCTCGCAGTAGATTGATCCCGATCAATACATCAAACTCACCTGAACGAAGCCCCCGAATGATCTGGTTACGCTCTATAGCATCGATATCAGAGTGCATATATTGCACTTTTATACCAAGATCGGCAAGGTATTTGGTAAGGGCCTCTGACATCTTTTTAGTCAGCGTAGTGACCAAGACCCGCTCGTTCCTTGCAATGATCTTTTTGATCTCATCATGCAGGTCTTCGACCTGGTTGTCTGAGGGCTTGACTTCGACGATAGGATCAAGCAGACCGGTCGGACGGATGATCTGATGGGCTACGGCAGAGGAGAGTTCAAGTTCTACCTCATTTGGCGTTGCAGATACAAAAAGATAATGGGGCGCCTTATCGATAAACTCATCATAGGTAAAAGGTCTGTTGTCCAAAGCGGAAGGAAGTCTGAAACCGTAGTCGACAAGGACCTCTTTACGGCTTCTATCGCCTGCAAACATACCGCGAAACTGCGGTAGTGAGACGTGTGACTCATCGACGATGACAAGGTACTCTTTATGGCGCTGGGCAAAATAGTCCAAGAGGGTAAAAGGTGCTTCTCCCGGTTTCTTGTCGGTAAGGTGGCGGGAGTAGTTCTCAACACCTTTACACATCCCTGTTGCTTCAAGCATCTCAAGGTCGAACTCGGTCCGTTGTTTGATGCGCTGATACTCCACGGCTTTTTCTTCTTTGGAAAAGTAGTTGAGTCTTTCGTCAAGCTCTTTTTCAATGCGTTTGATCGCGCGTGAAAGTTTCTCGTTTCCGACGGCAAACTGGCTGGTCGCGTAGATGGTGACTTTGTTGAAGGTCTCTATCTTCTTGTTGTGAAGGACATCTATACTGTAGATCGCATCGACTTCATCACCGAAAAACTCTATGCGGATCGCCTCGTCTTCATGGTAGGCCGGAAAGACATCGACGACGTCGCCTGAGACCCGGATGTTCCCTCTGTCGAAAAAGTTATCGTTTCGGGTATAGCCCATCTCGACAAGACGCAAAAGCAGCTGCTTTTGGTTGATCTCGTCACCGATCTCTATGGCTTGCACCATCTTCACATACTCTTCAGGATCACCAAGACCGTAGTTCGCCGAGACAGAGGCAACGCAGATGACATCATCATACGAGAGGAGGTTGGCCGTAGCAGAGAGACGAAGGCGCTCCAGTTCTTCATTGATGGAAGAGTCTTTTTCTATAAAAAGGTCTTGGCGAGGGATGTAGGCTTCGGGTTGATAGTAGTCATAGTAGGAGATGAAGTACTCGACATGGTTGTTCGGAAAGAAGCCTTTGAACTCGGAGTAAAGCTGTGCAGCGAGGGTCTTGTTGTGGGTCATGATAAGCGTCGGTATCTGCAAGGTCTGAATGACCTGGGCCATAGTATAGGTCTTACCGCTTCCCGTGACCCCGACAAGAGTCTGATAACGGTTATGGGCTTTGATGCTGTTAGTCAGTACCTTGATCGCCTCGGGCTGGTCACCTGCAGGTTGATACGCTGAGTTGAGCTCGAACTTTGCCATTTGCCATTATCCTTTCATGAGATTATATGATTTCGCAATTATAGCGAAACAAGTTTTTGTGCAGACAGCGGTCAATAGTCACTATGGTTAAATCAAGGACTTGACAATAGATATTTAGCTAAAATGAATATAATAGGCTTCATAAAGTGTTTATAATCCCAATATTATTGTAAAAGCAAGGAAAATATAGAAATGCAAGATATAGAAAATATTAAATTAGAATATTTGACGCTCGATGATGCTCATGAACTGAAAGAAGCAATGATCATGTCATACAATACTCTGTCCGATTCCTATTGGAAAGAGAGCGAGATCAAAACGCTTGTCGAGAAGTTTCCGGAAGGTCAAGTTGTAATTAGAATTGATGGAGAAATAGCTGCCGCTGCTCTCTCGATAATAGTTGACTACGAAAAATTTGCATTACATCATACTTATAGTGAAATAACAGATAATTATACTTTCAATACACACACGCAGAATGGAAATATACTTTATGGCATTGATGTATTTGTCAAACCACAGTTTAGAGGACTTCGTTTAGGCCGTCGTTTATATGATTACAGAAAAGAGGTATGTGAGAAACTAAACCTCAAAGGTATTGCTTTTGGTGGAAGGATTCCAAACTATCACAAATATGCAAAAGAGATATCACCTAAAGAGTATATTGAAAAAGTAAAAAGAAAAGAGATCCATGATCCTGTTCTTAACTTTCAGATGTCCAATGATTTTCACCCATCCAAGATCTTGAAAGGATACCTGGAAGGAGATAAAGAGTCCGGTGAGTTCGCCGTTTTACTTGAATGGGATAATATTTATTATGAAAGGCCAAACAAAAAAGCTACAACAAAGAAAAAGATTGTTCGTTTGGGCTTAATCCAATGGCAGATGAGACCTTATGCAAATCTACATGAATTGATGCAGCAAGCAGAATACTTTGTTGATACTGTTTCGGGATATCGATGCGATTTCGCTCTGTTTCCGGAGTTTTTTAATGCTCCTTTGATGGCTTCAAACAACCATATGTCAGAGCCAGATGCTATACGGGAATTGGCAAAGCATACAGAAAATATAGTGAAAAGATTCTCTGAACTCTCTATATCTTACAACATAAATATTATCACAGGAAGTATGCCTGAGATGAAAGACGGCAAGCTTTTTAATGTTGGTTATTTATGTCGAAGAGATGGGACGACTGAACGATATGAAAAAATACATGTGACACCTGACGAAGCTAAAGTCTGGGGGATGCAGGGTGGAAGTGGATTAAAGACATTTGATACAGACTGCGGGAAGATTGGGATACTGATCTGTTATGATTCTGAGTTTCCTGAACTTAGCCGTCTTCTTGCTGATGAAGGAATGGATATCTTGTTCGTCCCATTTTTAACGGATACACAAAACGGGTATTCAAGAGTCAGACATTGTTCACAAGCAAGAGCAATTGAAAATGAATGCTATGTCGCTTTGGCAGGAAGTGTGGGTAATTTGCCAAATGTTCATAATATGGACATACAGTTTGCACAATCAGCCGTATTCACTCCTTGTGATTTTGCATTTCCCACCAATGGGATTAAAGCGGAAGCCATTGCCAATAGTGAAATGGTTTTAATAGCAGATGTTGATATTGATCTGCTCACAGAACTAAATAATTTTGGAAGTGTTACAAACTTAACAGATAGAAGAAAAGACATTTTTGAGGTTATAAAGAAATAACCATCTTTTAAGTGATTAGCAGCCTGTATTTTATGGAATATAGCTGCCTTAAGACTGCTCAAATCAAACAATCAGAAATTTAAAAAACCCTGTACTTTTTCGCCCAATGAGTTGACGACAACCCATTTCTTCATCAAACCTCCTATTTTTGATTAAATTTTATACAAAAACTGAGTATTAAAGGCCCAGTATTGTTTTATCATTACAACACTTTTATTTTAAAGGAGTGTGTGTGTCAAAAGAATTAATTAAAAAAAGGAATGTTGAATGTCTTATTTAGCCCCTACTGAGTTTGTAACAAAAATGGTCGACTCTGGAGAGTCAAAAGTCTATATGTCTACACGGGATACATTGATCCGTGCTTTCATGGCTGGAGCGATTCTGGCACTGGCTGCTGCATTTGCGATTACTGTAGCCATGAAGACGGGATCACCTTTAACCGGTGCGATATTGTTCCCAGTCGGGTTTATCATGTTATACCTTATGGGGTTCGATCTCCTGACAGGTGTTTTTGTTTTAGTACCATTGGCGTTGATAGACAAACGGCCAGGTGTGACGTTTAACCAGGTTCTTCGTAACTGGGGTCTTGTCTTTATCGGTAACTTGGGTGGTGCATTAACGGTAGCGTTTATGATCTCTTTTATTTTGACCTATGGCTATTCAGTCGATCCGGGTCCGGTTGGAGAGAAGATCGGTAGTATTGGTGAAGCACGTACGCTTGGTTACCAGGCACATGGTGTCGCGGGTTGGTTTACAGTATTTATCCGCGGTATGTTATGTAACTGGATGGTCTCTATGGGTGTTGTCGGTGCTATGGTCTCTACTTCAGTCAGTGGTAAGTTTCTAGCAATGTGGATGCCGGTAATGCTGTTCTTCTTTATGGGCTTTGAACACTCTATTGTCAACATGTTTCTTTTTCCATTCTCTATGATCATGGGTGGTAACTTTACGATTGCTGACTATATCATCTGGAATGAATTACCGGTTGTCCTTGGTAACCTGGCAGGTGGTTTGGCGTTTACAGGTCTGACACTGTATACAACACACATAAGAACGGGGGCAAAAAGAAAGTTAGACTAGATCTTAAAAGAGTACCTTTACAGACATTTCGTCTGTAAAGTTTTATGCGCAGGCGCTTCAAAAAAACCCTGAAAAGCTAACGGTGTCACAGGCTTTTTAGAGGTGCCATATTACTAAAGGATAAAAGTTATGAAAAAAATAGAGATGACTGAAGAGATATTGGCTGCAAAGAAAAGCAGCGGTTTAAGCTGGGAAGAGATCGCCGAAAAGGTCTCTCTGGGATCGGTGTTTATCACCTCTGCCTGTTTGGGTATGAACAGTCTGAAAGAAGAACCTGCAAAAAAACTCTGTGAAGTACTTGGTTTAAATGAGCAGATCGCGGAAGCTCTGCAGGAGTATCCGATGAAAGAGTGGGACAAGGTCATTCCTACGGATCCCCTTATTTACCGTTTTTATGAAGCCATCGGTGTCTACGGTGTGAGCATGAAAGAGATCATCGGTGAAAAGTTCGGTGACGGTATCATGAGTGCGATCGACTTTTCAATGGATATCGACAAAGAAGAGAACCCTGCCGGTGATCGTGTTGTCATAACCATGAACGGTAAGTTCTTGCCTTACAAATCATGGTAATATACCCATAGACAAATTTTTCTGTCTCGGCTTTTTAGGAGCTGAGACAATCCCTCTCTCAAGGTAATCAACTTAATACTATGAGTAATCAATTACAAATAACCATTGGTGAATATTCAGACAAAGGCCGTAAAGAGGTCAATCAAGACTTTCACGATATCCGCATCCCGAAAGAACCGCAACTGACACATAAAGGCATTGCTATAGCACTGGCAGATGGCATCAGCAGCAGCGAAGTCAGCCAAATCGCCAGCAAGGTCTCTGTGACTACCTTCTTAAGTGATTATTTTTCCACTCCTGAATCCTGGTCAGTAAAGAAATCGGCAGAGCGTGTTCTGGCGGCAACGAACTCTTGGTTGAACTCTCAAAGCAGGCAAAGCCAGTATCATTATGACAAAAACCGGGGATACGTCTGTACCTTCAGCGCAATGGTCATCCGATCAAGTACGGCGCATATCTTTCATGCCGGTGACACCCGTATATACAGGTTAAAAGAGAACCGGATTGAACAGTTGACTGAAGACCATCGGCTGTGGGTCTCCAATGAAAAAAGTTATCTCGCACGTGCTTTGGGAATGGACACAGAGGTAAGAGCCGATTATGAGACACTGCAGGTCGAAGAGGGTGATATCTTTTTGTTTATGACCGACGGTGTTTACGAGTTTGTAAATGCTGACTTTATGATCTACACCTTGCAGCAGAATGCAAATGATTTTCCTGCTGCGGCCAAGGCTATGGTAAAGAAAGCTTATGACAAAGGCAGTACAGACAACTTGACGATTCAAATTGTCAGAGTAGACGCTTTGCCTAAGAAAGACTTGGATGAGATACATAAGCAATTGAGCGAAAAACCCTTTCCTCCTATTCTTGATGCGAGGATGGTGTTTGACGGATACACGATCATACGTGAGCTAAGCGGCAGCAGCCGCAGTCATGTCTACCATGCTATTGATAATGAGACAAAAACACCGGTCGTTATAAAGACCCCTTCGATCGATATGAAAGATGACAAGGCTTATCTGGACCGTTTTATGATGGAAGAGTGGATCGCTATACGTGTCAACAGTCCCCATGTCGCAAAATCTTATCTGCCGACACGAAAACGCAATTATCTTTATAATGTAACGGAGTTTATTGAGGGGCAGACATTGGCACAATGGATGATCGATAATCCTAAACCGACACTGGAGACTGTGCGCGGTATTGCTGAACAGATTGCCAGAGGTCTGCTTGCTTTTCACCGCCAGGAGATGATCCATCAAGACCTCAGACCGGAGAACATCATGATCGATAGTACGGGGACGGTAAAGATAATCGACTTTGGTTCGACACGCGTTGAAGGGATCTTGGATATTAACACACGTTTGGAACAGGAAAACCTGCAGGGCACGGCCCTTTATTCTGCTCCGGAATATTTTCTTGGAAAAGCAGGCTCTGTGCGCTCTGATCTCTTCTCTTTGGCGGCCATTGTCTACCAGATGATATCGGGCAAGCTTCCTTACGGTGTACAGGTAGCCAGATCGACCACCAAGGCTGCACAGAAAAAACTGAAATACAAGAGCTTGGATCCCGAAGAAGACGGGGTGCCTGTATGGGTAGATGAAGCGTTGAAAAAGGCATTACAGCCTGATCCTTATGAGCGTTATGAAGAACTCTCCGAGCTTTTATATGACCTGCGCCATCCCAATGCAGCGTTTGTCAACAGGACAAGAGCCCCTTTGATCGAGCGTCATCCCGTTGTCCTTTGGAAAGGGATCTCTTTTGTTCTGGCCGGCATCATCGTCATCTTGCTTAGTAAATAAAACATCCCCTCTCTCGCTGTACAAAGACTTTTTGGCAAAGTGTTCCATGACCGTTGCCTTTTGGGGGAAATAGTGTTAGAATTATAGCAATTAATATAGAAACGCAAGAGAAAGATATGAATATGCAAACAATTATTGAACACCTGAATGAAAAACTAGATGCGATGCTCTCCCGTTATGAGGCAATGAAACACGAAAACAGTGCCCTTCAAAACGAGGTCGCAAGCGTCAAGGCCCAGAGTGAAGCGAAGGACGCGCAGATAAGAAAGCTCGAAGAAGAGAATGCACTCAAAGATATAGAGATAGAAGAGATCGTCAAAAAAATTGAATCAGCCCTGGGCTAAGAAGATAAAATCAGATGAGTAGAAAAATAACATTGACCATCAATGGAAGCCGTTTTGATATCGACCTTGAAGACGGCTTCGCCTCTTACATGGAAACAGAGTTGGATGAAAACTTCAATATACATGGCAATAACGATATAAAGACACTTCTGCAGGTCTACATTAAAAAGAACTATGAGTTTTATGAGGCAGGGAAGATGTTGCAAAACACGATGAAAAAACTTTAAAATACTGTTTTCTCTATAACGCGTAATAGTTAACAAAATGTGAACAATATTAGCCTCTATCCTTCAGTTGCGAATAAGTAATTATAATCTATACTGCTGATAAGGTTGCTAGAGTGACCAAAATTTTAAACAAGGAGTAATCCATGAAAAAAAGTGGTTTTACTATGATCGAATTGATCTTCGTTATTGTTATTCTAGGTATATTGGCAGCAGTTGCTATTCCTAAACTTGCAGCTACACGTGATGATGCACGTATCGCTTCAGGTGCTTCTGATATCGCTACAGCGGTTTCTGACTTTGGTGCGCGTTATACTGCTCGTGGTAGTTGGGGCCCAGGTGGCGTTCCTGATGACGTTAGTGCTATTACAAACGTAAAGTTTGCTGAGCAAGTTGGTAATGTACCTGTTGCTGTTAATGCAGGTCCATTGACATACACTTCAGACGGACTTGCTGTTGATCCAGGTGTGAATGACTGTATTACACTTGATATCACTGCAAATGCAGCGAATGATCCTTTGACTGACGGTAACTTGACAGTTATTTCTGTTAATGGTGTAGGTGGTGGAAATGCTATCTGTCAAGGAATGACACAGGCTTTAAATGATATTCTGAATGCACAGACTGACAATGTTACAGGTGTTCACGCTTTCGGTGGTTCATCAGTAGTTTGGTAAACAGACTTACTTTATGAGAAGGGGTGTTAACTCCTTCTCATATCTGCTTTCCCCCCATTGTTAAACCAAGGATTTTATGATGAGATATGCGTTTACGATGGTAGAACTTATTTTTGTGATTGTCATACTGGGTATTTTAGCCGCAGTAGCCATTCCAAAATTAAGTGCTACACGAAATGATGCTCTTATAGCCAGGACGTCGCAATCTATTGCGACAGCAGCAATGGAGATCGCAACCTATGCGGTTGCAAACGGAGAGATCGAAGATGATCTCTCCACAATGTCAAATGCCATAGAGATGATGGTAGTAAAAAATGAAGCAGTCTTGGATATACCAAACAGAGCGGTAGACTTGAGGATGGGTACGGTAGCTGACTGTGTAAAGATACAAATAGTGAGTGCAGGTACAGATGAAAACCTCACTGTACTCTATGGTGCAGGAGGGGACAATTTGTGTGACTCGTTACACAATGTCTTTGATTTAAGAGCTTATCCGTTAATGCTAAAAGGAGCAACAGTTGTACACTAAAAATGGTTTTACGATGATCGAACTTGTTTTTGTTATAGTGATCTTAGGGATCCTCGCTTCAATAGCGATCCCACGCCTTGCAGCGACACGCGATGATGCGATGATCGCAAAGGGTCGTGCGAATGTCTTGGCAATCCGTTCGGGGATCATATCTGAACGTCAAGGACGTATGTTCCGTGGAGACAGTACCTATACTCCGGATTTGAACTCAACTGCAGGTACCGGTGTTCTACTGTTTGGTAACATCATGACGCAGCCTATCGTAAGTAAAGCTCCTACCGTTGATGGCGGTTGGAGAAAGGGTGCAGGTGAGACATATATATTTCGTGTGATGAGTACGGATGTCACCTTTACTTATAATCCTGCTGATGGTACATTTACATGTGACAGAGCCGATGCTGCTTCTGGAGCAATGTGTCAGGCATTAACGGAATAATTGAAATACTATACTATCGTACTATTAGGCTCTCCTTTAGAGCCTTTGACCTTCTCTTCTGCCGCTGAATACCAAGACCTTCAAATCGTTACAGTACCTTTTCAGTCAAAAGAAAAGAGTGCTGTTGTTTTAAAGAAGGTGGATAAACCTGACTTTAATACGGTAGAGATCATTAATAGCAACGGGTTTGTCTTTACAGAAGTGCAGTTTCATTTTGCAAAGTTCATCGCTGAATATTACTTTTGTTCGCTGGGCGATGCGTTCTCACTTTTTGTGCCTCTTTCTATTGTCGAGAAAACTCCTTTTTTAAGAAGATCAGCAACAGCGGTTCAGCTGTCACCACGACAGGATAAGGCGCTTATAGAGCTTAAAAAGCATAAGGTCTCTCTTCTTTTTGGTGATACGGGCTCAGGAAAGACCGAGATCTATATGAAGTGGTTTGAAGAAGTCTTGTCAGAAGGCAAACGGGCCTTGATGCTGATGCCGGAGATATCGTTGACGCCACAGATGCAGCTGCGCCTCGAAGAGCATTTTGGAGACAGTGTGATTATGTGGCACTCCAAGTTGACAAAGAAACAAAAAGAGAAAAACTTAGAAAAGCTCTATGACGGGACTGCCCGCATTATAGCAGGGGCAAGGTCTGCACTCTTTTTGCCGATCGATGACCTGGGACTTATTGTCGTAGATGAAGAACATGACGACTCCTACAAGGCATCATCGCGACCTCGTTACCATGCTAGAGATATGGCTATCTATTACGGTTCGCTTTTAAAGGTTCCTGTTTTGCTGGGGAGTGCTACACCTTCCTTGTCTACCTATGTGAAGTTCCCGTATACCCGTCTTAAAGGCGGGCATTTTGAACAGACGAAACATTTTGTCTATGAGCCGCATATCGAGGAAATAACACCCATAATCGAAGAGGCAGTGACAAAGACTGTTCACAAAAAAGAGCAGGCCATGCTTTTTTTGCCGACACGTGCGAATTTCAAGTATATGATCTGTGATCGATGCGGATATACCTATAAATGTCCCTATTGTGATGTGGGGATGAGTCTGCACAAGTTCTCACGGCGTGTAAAATGCCATTACTGTAATTTTCAAGAGCCCATACCCGAGAACTGTCCTGAGTGTAATGAGGGTATTTTGAAGACAAGCCGTTTGGGTACGGCTGAAGCAGTAGAACACTTCAAAGAGAAGTACCCTCAACTAAGGGTAGGTCAGTTTGACAGAGACGTTGTCACGACACAGAAAAAACTCAAAGCACTGCTGACATCGTTTAATGCGGGCGAGATCGATCTGCTTATCGGTACACAGATGCTTTCCAAAGGCCATGACTATCATGATGTCACGCTTGCGGTCATTCAGGGGATTGACAATATCTTGCAGATGAGTGACTACAGAGCGAGAGAAAAAGCACTTTCGCTATTGATACAGATTGCAGGGCGAAGCGGCAGAAAAAAAGATGCTGTTGTCTTGGTCCAAAGCTTTTATCAGGAGTTCTTTGGTCCGTATATCAATGCTTATGAGAACTTTCTCGAAGAAGAGAAGGAGTTTAGAAAAGAGCTCTATCCACCTTATAAAAAACTCGCACGTTTGAACTTCGCACACGTAAAGTCATCCAATGCAAACGATAAAATGAACGAGGTGTTGCAGAAGCTGTACCGGTTTGAAAATGTTGAAGTGGTCGGTCACGGTCCTTCTCCTATCGAAAAGATAGCGAATAAATTTCGCTTTCAGATACTGCTGCGCGCAGAAAAAAGTACGGATCTGATCAAGGCGATCAAAGGAAGTAAAAACAGTTTGTGTGAAGTGGATATGGATCCTCTTGACTTTGTCTAAATAACACAAAGATTATTATTTTGACAAATATTTGACTGCGTAAAACCGTTATGGCTTGTCTTGCTGAGAAACTTTCTACTTTTCAAAACCGCTGTAGCCAGCCCGGTCTGATTAGACGTCTTTTACAAGCTCGTTTTTACCTGAAAATGGCTAGAATCCTTTTATGATTAAACGCTACGAAACCAAGAAAATTTACGTGGGTAATGTTGCTGTCGGCGGAGATGCCCCGATCTCTGTGCAGTCTATGACCTACTCAGAAACTGCCAATGTTGCTGCTACGGTCGAACAGATCAACCGATTGCATTTTGCCGGATGTGATATTGTCCGTGTTGCTGTGCCAAATGAGGCAGATGCCTTGGCACTCAAGAGTATCAAAGAACAGATATCTTTGCCTCTTGTAGCCGACATTCACTTTAACTATAAACTCGCATTGATCGCGGCAGAGAGTGTAGACTGCATTCGTATCAATCCGGGTAACATAGGCGAAAAGTCCCGTGTCAGAGATATCGTAAAAGCCTGCCAGGCCCGTAACATCCCCATCCGTATCGGTGTTAATGCCGGAAGTCTGGAAAAAGAGTTTGAAGACCGTTACGGTCAAACTGCCGAAGGTATGGTCGCATCGGCAGAATATAATATCAAATTCTTGGAAGATCTGGGTTTTGATGATATCAAAGTCTCTTTGAAAGCTTCCGATGTCGGTCGGACGGTAGATGCGTATCGCATGCTGCGTCCGAAGAATCACTATCCATTTCATTTAGGTGTGACGGAAGCGGGCACTGTCTTTCATGCGACTATCAAGAGTTCTATAGGTCTGGGTGCACTTCTGCTCGATGGTATCGGCGATACGATGCGTGTCTCTATCACCGGTGAACTTGAAGAAGAGGTCAAAGTCGGCAAAGCGATCTTAAAAGACAGCGGCGCAGCCAAAGAGGGGTTGAATATCATCTCCTGTCCTACTTGTGGACGTATCGAGGCAGACCTGGTGAGTGCAGTAGCCGAGATCGAGGAGAAGACAAAACACATCAAGGCTCCCCTGGATGTCTCTGTGATGGGATGCGTGGTCAATGCCATAGGTGAGGCTAAACATGCAGATGTTGCTATTGCGTATGGAAAAGGTGCGGGTCTTGTCATGGTCAAAGGTGACGTTGTTGCACGTTTGGAAGAAAAGGACCTGGTCAAGCGTTTCATTGAAGAAGTCGAAAAAGCAGCCGAGGAAAGTAAATAGATGGAAGAGACCTTATATAACATCAATGTAGAACGTTCAGTTTTAAACTCCATCATCTTCGAGCCTTCACAGTTTGAGGATGTGGAAGCAAAACTGAAAGTCGATGACTATTATCTCCCGGCACATCAAGAGATCTATACCGCAATGATAGAGCTTCACAGGGAGTCCCACCCTATAGATGAAGAGTTTATCAAAAAGCGCCTTAATGCCAAAAAGCGTTTTGATGAAGCCGTGTTACTTGATATTCTCTCTTCTAATCCTATCTCAAATACCTTGGCCTATGTCAATGAGATCAAAGACAAGGCAGTCAAACGCAAGTTGTTGACCTTGACAACCGAGATCAAACGGGTGACGATGGAAGAAGACCTTCCGAGTGCAGAGGTCGTAGATATCGTTGAGAAGAAACTCTACGAGATCACGCAGGCAAATGAGAACGATGATTTTAAAGACTCAAAAAAAGTCACCTATGAGACGATGGAATATATCAAAGAGATGAAGTCCCGTGGGAATTCGGTGCTTATTGGAGTAGATACAGGCTATGCCGAGTTGAACAAGATGACGACAGGATTTGGAAAGGGTGACCTTATTATTATCGCCGCACGTCCTGCAATGGGAAAGACTTCTCTGGTACTAAACATGGTGCTCAAGCAGATAACACTTGGCCACGGTGTTGCCTTCTTCTCCCTGGAGATGCCTGCGGAGCAGTTGATGTTGCGTCTGTTATCATCACACACCTCCATCTTCCTTCAGAAGCTTCGTGTGGGTGATCTTAATGATGAAGAGTGGAGCCGCTTGAATGCCAGTCTTGACATGATGAACAATGCTAAACTCTTTGTGGACGATGGAAGCGGTGTGACGATCAATCAGCTCCGCTCAAAGCTGCGAAAGCTCAAGTCAAAACATCCTGAGATACAGATGGCTGTGATCGATTATCTTCAGATTATGAGTACTGCGGGACGCGATAGACAGGCGGAGGTCTCGGAGATATCGCGTGGATTGAAGATGCTTGCACGTGAACTGGAGATGCCTATTATCGCCTTGTCCCAGTTGAACCGCGGGGTCGAATCACGTAATGATAAACGTCCTATGCTTTCGGATATCCGTGAGTCGGGTGCGATCGAACAGGATGCCGATATCATTATGTTTGTCTACAGAGATGACGTCTATCTCTACAAAGAAGAAAAGGAACGTGAAAAAGCAGCCAAGGCTGAGGGCAAAGAGTTCACGCCGACCTATATAGAAAAAGAGGAGGAAGAAGCTGAGATCATTATTGGAAAACAGCGTAATGGTCCGACAGGGCATGTAAAACTTCTTTTCCAGAAAAAGTTGACACGATTTGTTGACGCTCCGGCCTATGGCGGTGTTGAGATCTCTTTTGAGAATGTTCAGGCTACGGAAGCGCAAATGGATGTCGGCAATGAGAGCGTCTCCCTCCCTCCTATCTAAGACACAACTGTTTTCAAACTATAAGCAGGGGATAGTAGTTTTTCTCTTCCTCTGTTTACTCTTGTCTGTCTCCTTGTTCAATCAATATCAGCAGTATAATAAATTGACCCGATTTAATGACTATGTCACACGGGCATGGGTTGAGAAGCAGTATGTCAAAAATGACAAATGGGTCTTGAAACTTCAAAGTGTAGATGGCTTCTCTTTCTACACAACTTCAAAAGATGACCTGAAACCTCTGCATGGCTATGATGTTGAGGTGAAGATGTTTACAGAAAAATTGAGTTTCTTCTCTTTTTTAAAAGGTTTTTATGTACCCAGTAAAATACTTTCGCGGTATGAGGATAAGCAAAAACGATATCTTTTGATGGATAAACTGTATGAGATACATCAAAATCCGACTGCACCTTTGTTTACGGCACTGTTTTTAGCAGGACCGATTGACACGCTTACTCGGGACAAGCTCTCTGCCTGGGGAATAAACCATCTTCTAGCGATCAGCGGATTTCATCTTGGGGTCTTGAGCGGGATTCTTTTCTTTGTGTTCAGGGAGTTCTACCGACCTTTGCAGTCAAGATACTTTCCCTATAGACATGGAAACAGAGATATTGCTATAGCAGTATTTATTGTTTTGCTTGTGTATCTCTATTTTTTAAACCTTGTGCCTTCGCTTTTGCGTGCATTTGCGATGAGTGTCTTCGCTTATATACTGTATGACAGAGGAGTAAAAATACTTTCGTTTTCATCCCTGTTTATGGTGGTATTCTTTTTGATAGCTTTATGGCCGAAACTGATTTTTGCTTTGGGCTTTTGGTTCTCGGTCGCAGGGGTGTTTTATATCTTTCTCTTTTTACATCATATGAAAGAGCTGAAAATCTGGCAGAGTTTCTTGCTTTTACATATCTGGGTCTACATGGCGATGCTTCCGCTCGTGCATTACTTTTATGGGACATTCTCTTTGTACCAGCTGGCTTCACCTGTGTTAACGATGCTGTTTATTCTTTTTTACCCGCTTGAGCTTTTTTTACATCTTATCGGTGAAGGAGCTATCTTAGACAATGGGTTAGAATGGCTTTTACGCCTTGAGATCCCTGTCGTCCAGATCTTCTTGAACATCTGGGTCTTGATCGTCTATATCGTCTTCAGTCTCCTGGCTATCTTCTATAAACGATTTTTCTACCTGCTTGGACTCTTCTGTTCGGGCCTCCTCGGCTACTTTCTCTATGGTATAGCATAGCTTTAGTCCATAGATAAAAATGATCCACGAGAGATAGACCCATAAGAAGAAAAAGATAAGCGTAGAAAAAGAGCCGTAGAGCGTTGCATAGGTCTGGTTTTGAAGGACATAAGAGACAAACCCGACCTTTGCGAGGTACCAGGTTAGGGACACAGCAAAGGAACTGATTCCCGCAGAACGGTTTGAAATATCGACATTTGCGGAGATCTTATAGATAAGAAAAAAGAGAAACCAGATAATAAGATAAGGAAAAAGCTGCAAGACCTTCAGGGCTTCAGTAAATTGGTTGGCATCTAAAAAAGTCTGAAGTTCATTGGAAAGATAAAAAGAGAATACCAAAGCAATAGGCGTTAGCGTCACCAGTGTCCAGTAAATCGTCAGTGACTCCCAAAAACCGCGGGGCTTTGTCTTGAAGATCTTGTTGACGATATACTCAAAGTTTTGAAAGAACAACATAGAGGAGACGATGATAGAGACGATACCGATGATGCTGAGCTGCATCGAGTTTTGCATAAAACCGTCGATAAACCCGGAAAAGACCTCAGATGATACCGGAAGGATATTGTCCATGATAAAAGCCTTGATATTGCTGTAAAAAGCATCGAAGCTTGTCAGAGAAGTCGAGATAGACAAGACGATCAGCATCACCGGTACGAGAGTAAAAAGGGTGTAAAAGCTCAGACTGGAGGCGTAAAAGGTTATGTCTCTGTCAAAAAGAGATGTGATATAGGTCTTGATGACTCTATAGGAGAATTTTATATGTTTGAGTTTTGGTTTGATCAATTGTTGTCCTTTTGAAAAGATAACAATTATAGCGTAAGTCTAAAAATATTTAGACTACGTTTTTTAGAAGATATACTGAGCTTACTTCAGTCCCATCTTGTGCGGGTTCAAAATGTTATTAGGGTCAAACGCATGTTTGATCGTGTTGAAAAGGTTCATCTCTTCTTCGGTAAAAGCCATGGACATATAAGGCGCTTTGGCGATACCGATACCGTGTTCACCGCTGAGTGTCCCGCCGAGATCGACAGTCGCCTGGAATACCTCTTCTATGGCCTGATAAGCGATCTTGACCTGTTCAGGGTCGGAACCGTCCACCATGACATTGGTATGGACATTTCCATCACCCGTATGGCCGAAGCATGGGATATTGATATTATACTTTTCGGCGATCTTGTAAAACTTCTCTAGCAGTTCGGGAAGAACGGCACGCGGTACCGTGACATCCTCATTGAGTTTCTTGCTTCCGTAGACAGTGATACATTGACTTGCATTTCTGCGTGCGAACCACAGGTCTGCAGCCTCAGCCTTGTCTTTTGCCCGTTTAAATTCGGAACACCCGTTTTCTTTGAAGATGCGCTCGATCAGATCAAGCTGAAAGTTGAGGTCATCTTCAAGGTTCCCGTCAACATCGGTGATCAAAATCGCACCTGCTTCTACCGGCAGACCTTTGTTGTAGGTCTGCTCGACTGCACGGATAGTAAGGTTGTCCAAAAACTCCATAGCAACAGGTGTGACACCGCCTGCCATCGTCTTATAGACAGCTTCCATTGCCTCGGTTACCGTAGGAAAGATACCCATAGCCGTTTTTGTCAATTTAGGCTTGGATAGAAGTTTTAAGGTGATCTCGGTTGTGACAGCCAGCGTACCCTCAGAGGCGATGAGAATCCCTGCAATATTGTAGCCAGCAACATCTTTTATCGTACGTTTACCGGCTTTGATGATATCACCGTTAGGCAGTACGGCACGAATCGCCATGACGTAATCTTTAGTGATTCCGTATTTTGCAGCACGCATACCGCCGGCATTCTCATTGACGTTTCCGCCTATAGTCGAGTAGTCCTGGCTAGCCGGATCCGGCGGATAAAACAGACCGACCTCTTCCACGGCTTTTTGAAGGTCCATATTGATGACGCCGGGCTGTACGACAGCGACCATGTTTTTCATGTCGATCTCTAAGATCTTGGTCATATGTCTTTCAAAGGCCAATACTATACCGCCTTCTGAAGGAATAGCTCCGCCTGTAAAACCGCTTCCTGCACCGCGAGGAACGATGATAATACGGTTTTCATTACAGTATTTGAGTATGTTCGAGATGTCTTCTTCGTGTCGTGGGAAGATAACGGCATCGGGCTCAAAATGTTCTCTTGTCGCATCATAAGAGTATGCGATCAGGTGTGCTTTGTCTTCATAGATGTTCTCTTCTCCGACGATACTTTTAAAATGATTGAAGTGCTTTTTATCCATTAGTCTGCTCCTAAAGTTATCTTAGTTGTCATAATCATTGTCTTCATCGACGACAACATTCAAATTTCCAAACCATGCATCAAACCAAGATGTGTCTTTGTTGTCCTCTATGGCTTGTTCACGGGTGCGTTTGTAGCTCTGTATCCATTCGTTCTCAGGATTGTTCTCGGCAATGAGCTCAATATAGTAGGGATCATACTCTTCAAGTTCATCGCTTCCTTCGCCAAACCAGTTGGCTTCGATATGCGTGACGCGTGTGTAAAAAGGAAGCTGCTGCTCTGTACTTTTTACGGAGGTTGATTTGTTCTCGACTATCTTGAAACTGTGGCAGTCAACCGTCATGAGAGACTTGTCAAACATGAAGTAGACAAGACCGATATTATTCATGCGGCAAGCATAGCTAAAGTCTTCACGCAAAGGTGTAGGATGCCCCTTGGTGGAGATGACGCTGGCAAAGATATCAGGATGCACCCATTGCCGTTCTGTGTGATAAGAACTTATCTTTTTATAGATGCTCGGATTAGGTGCGATCAGCAAGGCGCGATGGTAGTTGTAGCCAAGAACGACTTCATCTCCGGCTCTTGGTGTCCAGGTACCGCTAGGCAAGGCACTTTGTTCAAGTGCACGGATAGGCACCATTGATACGATTGTCGTATCCCCTTTGATCGACTTGACTTCGACCCAGGAAAGCGCAGTGGAGTGTTTGTCGTCAAACCAGCGGACGACAGCACCGTACATACCGACTTGAACACCTTCGATGGTGGGTATGGTCAATTCTTTTTCGTTGACGGAAATGACTTCCGTGTGCATAGGAGTATTGATGAGCGCAAAAAGATGATTTGTAAACAGTATAACGAATAAGATAAGACGCATATTTTCCTCAGTAAATTTAGTTAGAGGATTATACTTCCAATACGATTAAAGGGGAATTAGAATCAAACTCTTCACGAATTTATAGGATGATAAGTGAAGATTGGATACTCTTTTCTAATTTTTTATAAGGTTTACTGTTTTCATGTTGAGATTTATTTTATTTTTTGTGTTGCCTATCACTGTTTTTGCTTCTGAAATAGAGTTCACTAAGTGGGAAAACGGTGAATCTTTTTTGAATTTTTTGGAAAAACACCATCTCCCGCAGAAGATTTATTATAACCTGGATAAAAGTGATCAGACGATCACCGAAGAGATCTATGCCGGTGTCAATATTCAGATCATGCGTGACTCCAATGCGACGATAGAGCAGGTCTTGATCCCTATCAGTGAAGAACTGCAACTTCATATCTTCAAAGGTAAGAAGGATTATGAGTTCGAATCTATTCCCATTGTCTATGAATCAAAACAGGAAGCCTTCAGTGTCGTTATTGAGAATTCTCCCTATTACGACATTGAAAAAGCTACGGGTTCAACAAAGTTAGCCCATCAGTTTGTCAATGCCTTTAAGAACTCTTTGAATTTCCGCCGTGACCTAAGAAAAGGTGACCGTCTGGTCATGGTCTATGAACAAAAATATCGTTTTGGAAAGACCTTCAGTATGCCTGTGCTTCAGGTCGCGATGATCGAGATGAAAAAGAAGAAACATTACATCTATCTGAATTCAGACGGTCGTTATTATGATGAAAATGGAATTGAGGCGGAAGGGTTTATGTTGGATCGCCCTGTGCGAAATGCCCGTGTCAGTTCGGGCTTTACGACACGGCGTTATCATCCGGTATTAAAAAAGTATCGCGCCCATCTCGGTGTTGATTATGCTGCGCGTCCGGGAACGCCTATCATGGCAGCAGGAAGCGGACGTGTAATCTTTGCAGGATATACACGCGGTTACGGAAAACTCATAAAGATCCAGCACAGTGATGGATATATGACGCTTTACGCGCATCAAAGAGCCTTTAGAAAAGGGATCAAGCGCGGAAAATATGTCAAAAAAGGACAGATCATCGGATATGTCGGTTCGACAGGACTTTCTACCGGACCGCACCTCCATTTTGGTCTGTATCACAACGGACATGCCCGTAATCCTGCCCGTGTGATCCGTATCACGACCAACAAACTAAAGGGTAAAAAACTTCAAGCCTTTGCTGCCTTAAAAGAGGAATACAACAAGACGGTTGAACTTCATTTAAA
>JBFEYG010000009.1:0-22300 GCA_041562275.1 Sulfurimonadaceae bacterium
ACAAAACACACGAATGAAGAGTTCAACTATTTATTTGCCGAACTAAAATAAAAGATCAAAGCGGAAGGGCTGTATGTAAAGTGTCCGCGCCGTGCTTTTGGCGAGTTTATGATAGTTGTCTCTCTTTTATTGGTAGCACTTTATTCGGTGCAAAACTTTCACCCCTTGATCACAGCGTTGTTATTTGCATTGACGATTATGCGTTCGACATTTGTCGCACATGACCTTATTCATGGGCAGTATTATTCCTCGCGCCAGACGAACAAAACCATTTCGTATCTCTTTGCGAATGTCATTATGGGTATCTCACGCTCATGGTGGGAAAACAAGCACAATTTTTTACATCATACCTTCACTAATATCATTGGCAAGGATATGGATATCGATGCGGCAGGTGGCGCTTTTACAGGACAATACCATTACCCTGCATGGTTTCACAATAGACAGCATCTACTGTTTTGGCCACTGCTTACGCTACTATACTTTGTGTTTTGGATGCAATCCATTGCCTATGTCATAGAAAAAAGATATTGGGGAGAGTTTTCCCTTTTGGCTGTAAATGCCTTGATCCCCGCGTATATCATTGTTTCATTGGGATGGGTCGGTCTGGCTACCGTTGTCGGGATGTATATGTTGTGGGCGGCATGGTTTGGTGCTGTTATCATCACCAACCATCTTGGACTTGAGATGTTTCCTGAAGAGCAGTACAAAGAGTTTACCTGGCTTGAACTGCAGAACAGGACAAGCAGGAACGTCCGAGGTGGAAAGTTTGTTCACTGGTTTTATGGCGGTCTGAACACTCAGGTAGAACATCACCTCTATCCTAAAGCGGCACGTTTTTATCTATTAAAAGCGGCTCGGATAACAGAAGCGTTCTGTCTAGAGCATAATATAACCTACATTTCGATGACACCCTGGGAAGCCTATAAAGAGATATATACCTTTTTAAAGGCTAACCGTCCCTAAGTCTTTTTGCGATATCGATCGCCGAATTGATCGCCCCTTCCAAATAGCCACCGTTATCATAGGCTGTTTCGGTACCGATGAAAAAGAGTCTGTCGTTTAGGTGGGAAAGACGCATCCCATATTCGGGATGATGAGACATGGCTTGCCTGTCGTGGATACTTGAACTGAACTCTTCCTCCCTCCAATCGGTGCAATATATCTTAGTGATCAACTGGCTTCTTTGTGGAAAAAGACGTTCGATCTGAGCTTTTATCTGTTTGTCCAGTTCCTCGGTAGAAGCATTGTGGTGAGCAAATCCAAAAAGCGCAGCCTTTTCCTGTGTAGAAGCATCATGTATCTCTCCCAAAGGTCCGATGTGACTAAAGACAAAGCCACTCAAACCATCTTCCTTCCAGAAGGCTGTGCTAAACTCTATGACGCATTTGGCCGTATGTCCCATCCAGGTAGGGGTCTGTAGCATGCTCTTGAGCATTGCATCATCCAGAGGTGGCTCATAGCATATATTCATGCATGCTAAACGGGGAGGCAAAGAGCAGATGACATAATCGGCGTTATAGACTTTCTGGCTTGTCTCTACGGTGATTTTACCATCTGAATAGGATACTCTCTTTACGACTTGATTCAATCGGACGCACTGATCCGGCAAGTCGGACATAAGTGCTTCTACGAGTTTTTGCAGTCCACCTTTGACTCTTGCCGATGGAGGAGAAGGTGGCGGAAGAAAACGTTGAACACCGGCGGGGGCATCATATAGAGCTTCTCCGTCTGTGTGTTGAGAAAAGAGTTCAAGGTCGTATTCGTGAATAAGGTTTAAGATGTTCTTTTGATGAGACCATACCCATGAGGGCCCAAGATCATGGCCCTTTTCTGTGAGAATCCTACCACCGACACGATCACGTGCCTCTAGTAGGGTAATATTGAAGTCCTTGCACAGAAGTCTAGCCGCATGCAACCCGCTGAGACCAGCACCGATAATAATGATGTCTTTCTTATTCTTTGGTGTTTTGGGCACGAATGGATTCCATAAGCTCATCGAGTGAATCGACCTCATAGAGGTAGAAGAGCTGTTGTATGAGTTGATTGAAACGGTTTAGATTGAAGTTTGTATACTTTTCTTTGTCAAAATCTGCTTTTGCCAGGATCTGTTCGAAAAGTGATTCATTATCGATGTTTGAGAGACTGTTGTTTTGTATGAATACGATGATGATGTCTTTGAGCTCATCATGTTCGGTTTTAGTGTCAGGTCCATCTGTCGGCTGATTGAATAAGATATATATCTTATAGATACCTATTGTTAGGAGTATGACAAATGTGATTAGCATCCATGTTTGTAGAGTGTCTGATTTCATGCCTACATTATACAGCAAGCCTATTTAAGGCTTGCAATATGATCTGCCAATGTGTCGATCTGTGCATCGTCTAATGAGGCGACCTGACCTTTCATCAAGGCTTTCATAGAGGCTCCATAAGAACCATCTTGGTAGCCTTTAAGAGCTGATGCCAGCTCGGGCTTTGTCATACTGTTGATGACTTTACTTTTTCCAAGAGCTTGTTTTTCACCTTGAACCCCATGACAGGCTACACACTTTTTATACAAGGCAGCTCCATCAGCCGCCATCATCATTGTACTCGCAAGAAGGAGTGTCAGTGTTATCTTTTTCATTGCATTTTCCTTATTAATATTTACGTTGTTTAGCCACACGATGGCACATTCCCAGAATCACTTGCATACTCGATCGCAAAGTCTTTGATATGTTGTAACTTACCCCATACCTTTGGATTAGAAAGCGTTTTTTGTGATTTAGGGTAACGCTCACCAAACTCTTTTTTAAACCCTTCACCTTCGTTCTCAAACAGTGCACTCCACTCATCTTGCGTATGAAGCGTCGCAAACTTGACACCGTTCATATTGAACTTGGATTTGAAAGTCTTTAGATAGATCTTTTGACCTTTTTTGACATCTGCCATCAAAGCAGAACTTCCAATGCTTCCTAGAAGCAGACTGACTAATACGATTTTTAATAAGCTTTTCATTGTCTTTCCTTTACCTTTGTTATGTCTAATAGTAAAAGTTAATCGTGAAGCTATCGTGAAAACTAACTGAAGGCGAAATCGTGTGATAAAAAGTTTCAGTAAGATTAATATTGGCTTGTCTACAATGGTAGGTGTAAGTAAAAAGTCATTGAGTTTATTTAATAAGGAGTGCATGATGAAAAGATACAAATGTCCGACTTGTGATTATATCTATGACCCAGCTCTTGGGGATCCTGAGGCAGACATAGCGCCGGGAACTGCATTTGAAGACCTTCCGGATGATTGGGTGTGTCCAGATTGTGGCGAACCAAAAGAAGAGTTTGAACCGGTTGAAGAGTAAGTTTAGCTTCGTTCGACTATAATGTCACTCTTCAAACATAGAGAGGTGGCCGAGTGGTCGAAGGCGCACGCCTGGAACGCGTGTGTGGAGTAATCCACCGAGGGTTCGAATCCCTTCCTCTCTGCCAGATTCTTATCAATCCCAAAAAGACAAAGGATTATTACCTTACAAATTCATCTTTTGAAACTACTTTATTTCTACCACTCTCTTTCGCTTCATAAAGATAGTCATCAACTCTTTTAAAAATACTTTTTGGGGTGTCATTGTCTTTTACTTCTGTTACACCTAAACTAATGGTGATTTGTCTGCTCTTTATTGTTGAGAGTTCAGTTTCTATTTTATTGCGTAGATTTTCTGCAAAGATGACTGCATTAGTAAGATCAGTATTTGAAAGTAGAATTATGAACTCTTCACCCCCGATTCTATAAGCGTAGTCATTTGATCTAATAGTAGATTGCAATAGATTACTTAGATCTTCTAATACATGATCACCAATGGTATGCCCATAAGTATCATTGATAGATTTGAAAAAGTCAATATCCAATATAACCATTGAAAAAACAGATCGATAGCGTTTAAATTCTTCTATCATATCCTCAATTTTTTCGTTGTAGGCTTTACGGTTGTGTAGCTGTGTTAGTTCGTCAATATACGACATTTGAATTAACTTTTGGTTATTGTCGCGTATAAATTTATTCAGATAATATGCAATAAAAACAGTTAACAAAGATGCCATGCCAAACATGATAAGAGACGTATAAAAATATTGATTGTAAGTACGCTCGTTTTGTTTTTCAATAAAAGATTTCTTTAGCTGAAATATCAGAAAAATTCCATTGTTAAAAGTGTAGGGAAGATTCAATTTCTTAGAAAAAAAGATATCTGTTTTTAGCGTTGATGATGAAAGGATTTGTTTGTAATCATTGGGAAAGTCTTCTGCAATAGTATATTGCTTATGCCCAAACCTTCCCCAGCTTTTTTTCTCATCATAATGCTTAATAGGGAATCCATCTCCATCACATAGTATCATATCGTACAGAGGGGTATTGACTAAATTAGACAGGAACTCTTCTGTTAAATAATTGATAATGATGATTCCACCAAACTGATTATTGTATTTAATGGGAAGTACTGCTCTTAGAGTTGGGCGGTAAGGGATCTCGATTGCTCCGTGTTCAATATTCAAATCCAAATCTGAAAACCACACTTCTTCTAATGGTTTTGACTTTGAACTTGAAAAATAGCAACGATTGGATTTGTTCTGGAGTCTGTTTTTTGACACTATATAAGGAATGGAATGTTCTTTGTCTCTATCTACTCTAATAATTTCATAACCGTCTTTATTTATGAAGCGCAGTTGCATAAACAGATTATGACTTTTTGAAAAAGCCAAAAAAATGTTTTGTAAATCGGTAGTATCTGTAGGATCATTAAGATATTGATTGAAAGCTTTCAAATCTCTCAAAGATTTTAATGTATCTTCTGAACTAATTATAAACTGTTTGAATACATTTTCTCTTTCATTTGCTTTTTTAATGGCATTTTCCAATGCAAGCTGTTCTGCACTATGTTCAAAATAAAATTCTTCTACAACATTATGCACTGTTGATAGGAAGAATGAGAAAACAAAAAAAAGTATAAATAATTTAAACCCTGTTATATGTTTCAAAAATCCACCTTAGGGTATTTCTAAAACCTACCCAATAAGAAACATTGAACCATACATTAGATAAAAAGACTATAAAGTAGTAGTTTTTTGAAACAAATAAGGTGAACTATACATTTATGACAGATTGTAAAGAAGAGTTCTGTTTTTGGTAAGTTTTTTTCGAATCCCTTCCTCTGGCATATTAAAATTCGTACTTCAATAAATAAAAAACTACAAAAACAATACAGATACAAATAAATTGATGTTAATAAATGAACTATTTACGGTTTTGCTACGCTGTGTGTCAGAAATGAAAGTAGTCTTACATTCTAATACGAAAGAAAACAAGGATGAGCTTGGAACAATACGAATCATCAAAATGGCTTTTCAGAGGCCATTCTCTCACTATAGATCAAAAGAGTCTGAAGAGTTTGATCCGAAGGTGTCTCACAATAGATATGTCATGAAAAATATAGTATCATGCAGAATGACGACGTGCGCGTTGTCATAGAAAACACTTGTTTAGGGAGTGTTTTATTTGCAATAAATTAAGGCATATATAACAAAAGGGTGGTTTGATTGGAAGTTTCAGAAATTATATCAAGACTTCAAAAGCATTCGCTGGACATGAAGATCTTATATGTTGAAGATGACTTAGAAGTCAGAACATCAACGGTTGAGTTATTGAAACCTCTTTTTTCTTCTGTTACCGTAGCTGAAGATGGTGAAGAGGCTTTAAATATATTTCACAACAGCAGATTTGATATCGTGCTCAGCGACATAGTCATGCCAAAAATGGATGGGATAGAATTGGTCAAGGAGATAAAGCGATCGGATGAATCTCAGGCTATCGTTATGCTATCGGCATATAACGAGAGTCCCTATCTATTGGATCTGATCAATCTTGGTGTATCGCGATTTGTCATGAAGCCGATCAGGATAAAAGACTTTTTGGGCATCCTTTTAGAGATCACAACAAATGTTTATAATGCAAAACAGGTATTAGAAAAAAAAGAACAGGAAAAGATATTACAGCGTCAGGTAAAACTGGTTCAGATGGGAGAACTTGTCTCTATGATCGCGCATCAATGGCGACAACCTTTAAACGCATTAGGCTTGATTTTGCAGAAAATGAAACTGTTCAATGACAGGGGCAGACTAACGACAGAGATGATAGACACAAATGTGGAACACAGTATGGGGATTATTAGCGATATGTCCAAGACGATAGATGATTTTAGAGACATAGTGAAAAATGACAGTGAAAAGAATCTTTTCAACCTAATCAGTGTTATACGTAAAGTAGAATCAATCATGAAAGAGTACCTATCTAGTAAGAATATAGAGCTGGTTCATAATATTGACCCTGCATTACAAATAGAGAGTTATCAAAACGAGCTTTTTCATATATTGATCAACCTTGTCTCGAATGCCACTGATGCCTATGAGGGAAAAGAGATCGATCAAAAGACAATTCTTATTAAAGCTGCTAAACATGAAAACAGTTTAGAACTTGTTGTTGAAGACAATGCCGGGGGTATTCCCGAAGAGATCATGGATCAGGTGTTTAACCCATATTTTACGACTAAGGAACAGGGTAAAGGAACGGGGCTTGGGCTATGGATGAGTAAAGAGATGGTTGAGAGCATCTTTAATGGGACGATGAAGGTTCACAACGATAAAGGAGCTGTGTTTACAATCAATTTTGAACTTTAGTGTTATGCAGCCATAAAGTCTAAATTTAGAAAAGATTTATCTTATAGTCTGTACAATACATTTGATGCGGGCGTAGCTCAGTTGGCTAGAGCGTCAGCCTTCCAAGCTGAGGGTCGAGGGTTCGAGTCCCTTCACCCGCTCCACTTCTTCCATATTAACTATTCTTTTTGATTGTAACTATTGTTTTTAAAAGGCAAAAAATGAAACAGGTATTTACTATATTTTTATTTATGACAATGCTCTATGCTGCTCAGATGCACACAGCAAAAGTCGTGCAGTGTGTTGATAGCGCCGGATACTCTTACATAGAGGTTCAAGAGGGGACGCAGAGGTATTGGATAGCAATGACGATGCGACCGGTTCAGGCGGGTGATGAGATCAGTTTTGATGAACAGGGATGGATGTATCAGTTCCATTCAAAGACACTCGATCGCAGTTTTGAGAAGATATTGTTTGCTTCAGATCCTGTACAAGTCAATCAGCAGCAGATAAAGGTCAAAGAAAACATCATGAAATCGGCTTATCAGACCCAAGAGACGATCAGCATAGCCGAACTCTTCCAAAATCGCAGTCGATATTCCGGAAAAAAGGTCAAGATCAGGGGCAAAGTGACAAAGACGTCTGAACAGATAATGAAACGAAACTGGGTCCATCTTCAAGATGGAAGCCGTTTTCAAAATGCAGACGACATCGTCTTTACTTCAAACAGTAGTGTCCCGAAAGTAGGTGATGTGATCATTGCGCAGGGGATTGTTAGCGTCGACAAGGACTTTGGATATGGCTATTTTTATCCTGCCATTGTCGAAGAATCGGATTTTTTACTAAATCCTCTTAAATAGATTTGTTTTAAGTGGCCTAATACTGAGACATGTGTATAATAAACGGCTTCAAAGTAATAAAACTTTAAATATAAGATTTAGCGAAGGGTGGGGAATGGAACGAAAAATGAATGACAATGATTTCATTGTTTCAAAAACGGACTTAAAAGGTAAGATCACTTACTGTAACCGTATCTTTATGGATATGGCTGAATACAGTGAGGAAGAGCTATTAGGGGCACCTCACAATATTATCCGTCACAGAGATATGCCAAAGGCTGTTTTTCAGTTGTTATGGGATCGTATTCAAAAGAAAGAAGAAGTCTTTGCTTACGTTATCAATCAGACGAAAAACAATAACGAGTACTGGGTATTCGCCAATGTTACCGCATCTTTGGATGTACGTGGAAATATTATTGGTTACTACTCAGTCAGACGAAAACCGAATCCTAAGGCTGTTGAGATCATAAAACCTCTTTATGCGAAGATGCTTCAAGCAGAAAGAAGTGGTGGTACAGCGGCATCATTAAAAATATTGACAGATCTGTTAGAAGAGAAAGGAATGAGCTATGACGAACTTATCATCGCTATTCAAGAGTAAGCAGAGCGTTACGCTTTTTGCGGGCTTAGTACTTATAATAGTATATAGCCTTGTTGCAGGTGAGTATATCCTTTCAGTTGTAGGTCTTGTTACGGTTGTGGCAGCGTCTCTCTTTTCTGCGAACACAAGTCAGTTGAATTTACGACTTCGTGATGATATCAGACGCGTCCTTGCGGCAGCTGTGCAGGGTGATCTAGAACAGAGGATAACGCATATTGAGTCTGACGACAAGGGGCAGGAGGACCTGGCCTGGTCGATCAATGATCTTCTTGATCAGCTTGAAGCCTTTATGCGTGATGTCTCGACATCAATAGAGATGGCTTCAGACGGGAAGACATACCGTCGAACCTTCCCAAGTGGTCTACATGGAATGTTCAAAGAGACATGTATACAGTTAAATGACTCTATTGAGGCGATATCTTTAGGACACAAGATAAAGGTTCGTGGCGAGGTGGCTACTAAGTTCAACACCTTGGGTGGTGGTCTAAGTGGTGGTTTAACACTGATACAAAATGATGTGAGTCGTGCGGAGGATGAATCTGAGACAATTGTGCAGAGTGCACAGGTCACAGCGGACGAAGCGGCAAAGAGTCGCGAGAGTGTCTATTCCGTCAGTGAAAAACTGTCCCGATTGACTGAACTGATATCAGCTTCGCATGAAGGAGTAAACAGCCTTCACAGCCGATCTCAAGAGATCTCTGAAGTCGTCGGCCTGATTAAAGATATTGCAGACCAGACCAATCTTCTTGCGCTTAATGCCGCGATCGAAGCAGCACGTGCTGGAGAGCATGGACGTGGATTTGCTGTTGTTGCGGATGAGGTAAGAAAACTTGCTGAGCGTACACAAAAAGCAACGCAGGAGATAGAGATCACCATCTCTACGCTGCAGCAGGAGTCTAGTGAGATCCAAAGTAACTCCGAGCATGTCTCGGAACTAGCAGGCAGATCAAGCGACGAGATACAAAGCTTTGAAGAGACATTCAAACACTTTTTTGAGACGGCTCAGTCATCGGCTAGATCAGCGAATATCATTCAAAACCGTCTTTTTGTAACATTGGCCAAGATCGACCATATTATTTTAAAATCACATGCATATGCGACAATCCTGGATGAACGCAAGGGTGAGACCTTTGAGAGTGCAGAGGCTTGTAGATTGGGCGGATGGATAAACTCAGAAGATGCTCAGCGTTTTAAACATACGAAATCCTTTTCCCAGCTTAACATACCGCATAAAAAAGTGCATGAAAAAATACATGCCAGTATGCATTTTGTGGAAGATGGTACGACCTTTGATGGAAAGAATCCGGTTGTTATCGTACAAAACTTTGAGGAGATGGAAGATGCGAGTCGAGAGCTGTTTGATCTTCTGGATAGAATGGTGACAGAGAGTTAAGGACTCAAACATTTACACTCTATTTACTCTAAGACAATACAATTCCTGTATCCACCTTATACATGATATGGCTGGATACAGGACGTTAACCTTTCCCCAATAGTACTCCTGTGTGATTACTCTTAATACTTTTTACATGTTAAAGTACACGGATCTCCCCGTCCGTGGTACCATTCTTTTCAAACTCCATTAATTATGTTAATATTCTCAAGACTTTTATCATTAAGGATTTATTATCAGACGATGTGCCCTCATAGAAGACGATAAGGTATTTTTAGCCCTTATGCACAATTTTTTTGATGCGAAGGGATGGTTGTGCGAAGACTTTGCAGATACAAAAAGCGTGTTAGCGTCTATGCAGCAGAGTGTTTATGACCTGTTTATCATAGATATAAACCTTGAAGAGGGTAATGGGATAGAACTGCTAAAACAGATACGTGCTAAATATCCGCAAGTCCCAACGATCATGGTCAGTGCGCTGACTGATATCGAAACAGTGATGGACGCTTATGAAAGCGGTTGTGACGAATACTTAAAAAAACCGTTTGACCTTCGTGAACTGGAAGTAAAAGTATCCAAGCTGATGAACGAGAAGTTTTTGGATCTAAGTGAATCGGTGAAGTATGATATCTCAGGACGTATTTTATTGATAGATGGTGAGGAAGTGCATCTAAGTCAGAAAGAATCCAATCTTCTGCATACCTTTATGACTAACATCAATCGTCCATTGACACACGATTATCTTGAATCAGTTATCTGGGGTTCGATTGAGGATAATGGGCATGCCTTACGTAATCTAGTGCTACGCATGCGTAAACGTATCGGAAAAGGGATCATTGACACGGTCCAGGGCAAGGGATACATCCTTCGTCTTAAAACAGAACAATAGTTCTAATACTTTTGTGAGTCTGACGTCCTCAGGCTTAGCTCTTTCTTGTATATAAGCTTTTTGTATTTTTCGGCATAGTCGATATCAAAACTAAAGTCGTGCATCTTCTCTGGAGTATTGTGACATGATAGGTTTCCTGCTGCGAGAAGGTAACCCTTTGTTTGAGCATAGGGGTCCAGCTGAGTGATAAAATAGGCGTCAAGGTCGACAGGATTGTCATCTGTATAACGGTTTGAGATAACGACTTCTCCACCGTGATATAGACATAGTCCTGAGAGTTGTACCAGTGCGGAGTAGGACCATACACCAAGGTTTAGCTTTGTTATATCGAGCTCTTCTAAGTCAAAGTAATCGATATACCAACGTAGACTGTACCCAAGTAACTGCTTCTTTTTATGAGAGATGAGAAAGTACTTGCTTTGTGCTTTTCGGCTGATTTCAAAATCATCGTTTGAATTTATACACTTCATCCAGCCTTTGTAGTTATGCAAACGATTTTGTCTGTATTTTGTCTTGATGGTGGAAAACTCAAAATCTATTGAGTCAAAGTCCCTTGCAATGGAAGCACCGAACTGTTTTCCAAATTGTACGTCTCCGCCAATGTCCTCACAATGATCGACTAAGTCTGTAAGCATGGAAAACTTGCCGAGATTACTCTCGTTTCTGATCTTGTACAGTGTTTTATATGGATCTTCTGCGATGATGACAAAATCATTCTCTTCTACGATGTAATCTTTGACATTACGGATCTGATCTGGTTTTGTACTGTTTTGATAGCCAAAGGTAGTCGAAGTCTTTATCTTCTCAGCAGTTTCTTGGCCCATACGTATCAAGGTGCATCCATTCAGGTTGAACAGTATAAAAAATAGGGATATAAAATAGATAGGCTTTTTTAAAATCATGTTGGATAATAACATAAGAGGGGTAAATATAAAATGTAGATGGTGCGGATGAGAGGACTTGAACCTCCACACCTTGCGGCACTAGATCCTAAGTCTAGCGTGTATACCAATTTCACCACATCCGCGTATAAAACAGAATTAACAATATCAAAAAGTGGTACGCCCTAAAGGATTCGAACCTTTGACCTACGCCTTAGAAGGGCGTTGCTCTATCCAGCTGAGCTAAGAGCGCACGTTAAGGTGGTGCGCCCGACAGGATTCGAACCTGTAACCAACGGATTCGAAGTCCGTTACTCTATCCAGTTGAGCCACGGGCGCATAACTGTAAAAGTAGACAAATCAAAAAACTCTATATCAGATAGAGAGCTTTCAGCTAAGCCGATTTTCAAGAATTTTTAAATTTAATATGGGGTGGGATACGGGATTCGAACCCGCGACCCCCGGCACCACAAACCAGTGCTCTAACCAGCTGAGCTAATCCCACCATGTGAAAAAAAGTCAAAAATAATGAAAAAATCATTTTTAATAAAATGAATAAAAAAGTGGTCGGGGCGAAAGGACTCGAACCTTCGACCCCCTGGTCCCAAACCAGGTACTCTAACCATACTGAGCTACGCCCCGACACTGTTCAACAATAATTAAATTGATGAGGGCGAAATTATATACAAAAGGTTTCATATTGTCAATAGCTTTTCGCTTAAATATACAAAGAAATGATAAATCAACTTTTTTAAATCTCGATTGTGTATAATCTTGTACCATACATGAAAGAAGTCAATCAATGAAAATCGCACGTTTTACGCAATTGGGATTTATTTTAGCGGCGGCAGGATCGGCAGTCGGTCTGGGCAATATTTGGAAGTTTCCATATATCACAGGAGAGAACGGGGGCGGCGCATTTGTCCTTGTCTACCTTCTTACCGTACTGGTGATAGGTTTTACTGTTATGATCGCAGAGATGCTGATCGGATATATGGGAAGGCTTGATGCGGTAGGATCATTTGAGAAACTGGCTCCGCAGGATAAAGGGGCATGGAAGTTTGCGGGTTTTATGGGGTTTACGGGCCTCTTGATCCTTACGTTCTATTCAGTGGTCATCGGCTGGATTTTCCATTATATCGTCGTTACTGTCACTGTGCTTCCTGCTTCCGTCAAAGAGGCCGAGGCAAGTTTTGGCCAACTGCTTACGGTAGATATCGGCACCCAGCTCTTTTATCACACACTCGCTTTTTTGATAATCACCTCTATAGTAGTACGGGGTATCAAGAGCGGTATTGAGAAGATGAACTATATCCTAATGCCTATGCTGATCTTGATCTTAGCAGGGATGTTCTTATATGCCGTGAACCTGGATGCTTTTTCACAGGCATGGGAGTTTATGTTTGTTCCCGATTGGAGCAAGATCGATTCCGAGGCAATGGTGACCGCAGTAGGGCATGCTTTTTTCACGCTTTCCTTGGGGATGGCCTCTATTCTTACCTATTCGTCCTCTCTGCCTAAGGATATTAACCTTAAAAAGACCTCTTTGATCGTAGTTGGACTCGATACGGGTATCGCTTTGGTCGCGGGACTGATGCTGTTTACCTTCTTGTTCCAGTATGGAGCAGGGCCGTCAAAGGGACCTGGGCTTGTCTTTATCTCTTTGCCAGTCGTCTTTTATGAGATGGGCGCAGTGGGTACGTTCTTTTCTTTACTCTTTTTTATAGGGCTTGCTTTTGCCGGCTTGACTTCGGCTGTCTCTCTTCTTGAACCGATGGTACAGTACATCATCGACCGCTTTCGCCTGTCACGTTTGAGGGCGGCTTTTTTGGCAGGAAGTTTTTTTTATATCATGGGGATATTTATGCTTTTAGCCAATACGGATGAGTTTGGGGCTGCTTTGACATTTGGAGGTAGAAATCTCTTTGACTGGATCGACTTCTTGACTGCTTCTGTGATGTTACCGCTTGGAGGTCTTTTAATGGCCCTTTTTGTAGGTTTTGTCATCCCCCGCACACAGATACGTGCCGGGCTTAAGAACGCGATGTCAGAGAGAGGATTCGCCCTATGGTACCTTAGTCTCCGATATATTGTCCCGCCGGCACTTATTATCGTTATGTTGAACATGTTGGGGATGATCTCTTTTGATCTTATCCTGCCTATGTTTATCGTTGCCTACATGATCACAGGGCTTGTTGCATACGGACATCATCTTAGTGGGGTCAGAAACTAGCAGATATATGCTAGAATAGGACAATCAAATCAAGGAAATAATCATGAAAATACACGCTATTTTTAATGCAGTCGCATTAGGCAGCTTACTTATGATGAGCGGATGTGCAAGCAAGGCCGTTTATCAGGAGCAGACAGGTTTTTTGGACGATTATGAGACCTTGATCAGCGGCAGCTCTTGCAGCAAGGAGCAAACCATTTATATGTATTCTGCGCAAGACCTGCATGACTTTAACAAAGTAACAATAAAACCGGTCAAGGTGATCTCGGCAATACCGGAGAGTGAGCAGACTCAGGAGCAGAAAAAGCTGTATGAGCTGATCTCTACCTATGTGACCTATGGTCTGAAAAAAGCTATTAATGAAGATACGACGCTAAGTCTTGAAGAGATGCCGGGTAAAGACACCTTGGATCTCGAGTTGGCTGTATCCGTAGTCGAAGTGCATTTGAATGATGAAAACTGGAACCAGTGTTCTAAAACAGCCTTGGGTGTGAATGTAGTGACCTATGGTGTCTATCTGGATGATGCGGTAAGGGTACTCATCGAGAGCCGAATCTCCACAGAAGAGACCTTGCAGGCGCAATCAATGCAGATCATTAAAGATCATGTTATTCGCGCTGAAAACAATACCTTGATTTTTGAGAATGTGAAACCGGCTTTGGATGCTTGGCTGAAAGATGCGACAAAGAGTATCAATACGATTCGTGAGCTTTCAGCTCAATAAGAAAGAGAAAAGAAAAGTAAGATATTGCGTTCTCTAAAGCAGTGAGAACTGGATCATTCCGTCAACCGGTGAATTGGCAGTAGCGTAAGGGCATTTTCTAAAATCCGCTGCGCTTCTCGAAGAAACGCGCACTTGCCAATAAGGGGTAGAACTAAAACTGGATCATCCCATCAACTGGAGAAGATGCCGTTGCGTAAGGGCGTTTTACTAAAGAAACGCCTATACTATAAAGATAGATGTTGATTAGAATTGAATCATTCCGTCAACAGGTGAGCTGGCAGTTGCATATGGGCGTTTTGGGATTCTTCCTGCCAGGTATGACATGCGACCGGCTTGGATCGCATGTTTCATAGCCTCAGCCATGATCATCGGGTTTTGTGCCTGTGCGATGGCTGTATTGGTCAAAACGCCTTCAGCCCCCAACTCCATTGCGTATGCCGCATCTGAAGCGCAACCGATACCTGCATCAACGATAACAGGCACAGAAATAGCTTCCCTTACAAAAACGATGTTATATGGGTTTTGTACACCAAGTCCCGAACCGATCGGTGCCGCCAGAGGCATAACAGCGTGAGCGCCTGCATCTTCCAATCGTTTTGCCATGATCGGATCATCCGAAGTATAAGCCATGATAGTAAAACCCTCTTTGGAGAGAACCTTACATGCTTCAATAGTCTCTAGCACATCAGGATAAAGTGTTTTTTGAGTGTCTCCGATGACTTCAAGCTTGATCAGGTCGATCCCTGTAGCTTCACGTGTCAAACGAAAAAGTGTGATAGCCTCTTCTGCTGTCGTACATCCTGCAGAGTTTGGAAGAAACTTGACATTTGTCCCTTTGAAGGTGTCACGAAGGTTCTCTTTGTTCGGGTCTGTGATGTTGAGTCGGCGTACTGCTACCGTGATCAGTTCCGATCCTGACGCGAGTGTTGCTGCCTTTGTCGTCTCAAAGTCTGCATACTTACCACTTCCGACGATAAGACGGCTTCCTAACTCATATTTTCCGATTTTTAAGATATTATCCATTGAATGTTTTCCTATTTTTCTATTTTTAATTTAATGCAAAGCACGGTACATCTGTGCGTGAGCTGAGTAAAACCTGGCGTTAGCCCATTTGGCATATTTGAAGTGATTTATAACACAGACAATCTAATAGCTTAGTTAAGGATATCGATTATAGTCTGAGGCAAAAGTTCATATTCAAGTAGGTGTATTCTGTTTTTAAATGACTCAAAACTCTCACCTTCGATGCGGTGAAGTTCCTGCTGTGCGATCACAGAACCGCCGTCGAGTTCTTCGCTGACCCAGTGGACAGAGACACCTGCAGGCTTGTCGGGGTGCTCATAGCTTTGCTCGATGGCCTTGCCCCCTTTGAAAAGAGGGAGCATGGAAGGGTGCAGGTTGATTGACTTTACATTTTGGGTGAAAACAGGGGTGAGAATGCGCATAAACCCGGCCAATACGACCAGATCCGGTCTGTAATAATCAATGCGGTTCACCAGATCTGCGTCAAAGGCTTCTCGTGAGTCATACTTTGTATGATCGATGATATTCACTGGGATGTTGTAAGGCTTTAGTTTTTCAATACCTTTGGCATCAGTCTTATTCGTGATAGCAGCGACGACTTCGATGCGTGTATTGTCAAAGGTCTGTTCGTGCACTTTTTTAATGATTTGTAGCATATTGCTGCCTTCTCCGCTAAAGAGAATCACAATTTTTTTTATAAGCAAGAGAGTCCTTCTATAATGTCTTCAGGTGTTAGTGAATAAGAGTTTTTTTTCAGGGATTTGGCACTTATTGTCTGTGCCAAAGAGGCTTGAACGGCTGCTTCGAGACAGGTATAACCCTGAGCAAGAAGTGCTCCGCATAATCCAGTCAGGATATCTCCGCTTCCGCCTTTGGCCAGAGCCGGAGTACCATGGGGGTTGATATAATAATTGTCATCATGGGCAATAATAGTGTTGGCCCCTTTGAGTACAAGGACGATCTGCGCATAGCGTTTGGAAAAAAGTTCGACATACTTAAAACGGTTCTCTTGCAAGTCATGCACCGTGATATCGGCAAGATTGCTTGTCTTCAGTATATGGACAAACTCTTTGGGATGGGGCGTGATGATCATCTCTTTGTGGAGCAGGTCATAGAATATGGAGTGATAAAAGATATCTGCATCCAGAACAAGAGGCAGATCATGGCTAAATATCTTTGAAAGACGTTCGCGTTGGAAGTTTTTTCCCAAACCCATTCCGCAGGCTATAGCGGTGGTGTTATGGGGAAGATGCTCATCCTGCATCAATGCGTAAGGCAATGCAGGGATCTTCTCGCCGACGAGCGTTACTAATCCGGAGCCATAACGCAAGGCTGCCATGGCAGAGATGATGGCTGCGCCTTCTTTCTCCCCATGGATAAGACTCAGATGGCCGAAGTTTCCTTTGTGCGTGTTCTTCTTGCCCCTATGGGGCGGTTTGAGGTCACTTTCGTCCAAGAGTTTCCAGTTCGTCTGAGTCTCATAGTGGGTTCTGTGCAGACCGAGGTCCAGTTGGTAGATCGTACCGACACTCTCTTTTGCCTTGTCTGAGAAGAGACCGCGCTTGAGTGCACCCATACTCAAGGTAGTGTCTGCTATAAAGGAATGCTTATCGACATGGCCCTCTTTGTTCAGACCTGAAGGCATATCGCAAGCTATCTTATGGCCACTAAACAGATTAAGCTGTTCCAATACTGCAGCACTCTCTTGATCAAGTTCACGGCTTAGTCCCGAGCCGAAGAGTGCATCGACGATGATGTCTGCATCATGGAGTGCATCTGTCTCTTCGACACCGATAGCATGGGCACGTCTGAGCTGTGTCTTTCCCAATTCGGATGAAGGTGCTTTGTGCAGATAGAGTCGTACGTCAAACGATCCATGCAGAAGACGGGCCAGGCAGATCCCATCCGCTCCGTTGTTGCCTGAACCGCAGACGATCAGGACAGAACGGGCATCCTTATGATGCTCTTTGATAAAGAGAGCCATCCCGTTGGCAGCATGTTCCATAAGAAGGTCTTCGCTGAGGTAAAGCTCTTCATAACAGCGTCTGTCAAGGGAATCGACTTCATAAAAAAGATTCTGCATAGATGTTCCTTTGTTGGTGTAATTATAACTTAGGTTTTATAAATAAACTTTTGCTTTGCATATCGCCACGGCTAGTTTTATAAATAAACTTTTACTTCGATAATGGCCACGGCCTAAAGAAACTGCTTTGTACTGAATTCAGTAATTTTGAATAAAGGTGAAATTTTATTTTATTTTACTTATGTATTAGTATCTATTATAATGCGATAATTATTACAAGAAGGAGATTGCATGGCTTTTTCAAAAGAGAAACGCAAAGGTACGATAAGCGGTATCATATTTGTCGCTTTGGTCGCAGCCGGAGCAACCTATATAGCCGAACTTGCACCTGTAGCTAAGTTAGGGATATCACCCCTGGTCGTAGGTATTGTCATCGGTATTTTTTACGCTAATACACTGCATAACAACTTTCCTTCTGCCTGGGAAAGCGGCATCACTTTTTCGGGTAAAAAGATCTTGCGTTTTGCGATCGTATTTTACGGATTTCGTATCACTTTCCAGCAGATATCAGAGGTTGGTATGCAAGGTTTTATGGTATCGCTTCTTATGTTGAGTTCGACTATGCTTCTTGGTATCTGGCTGGGGCAGAAGCTCTTTAAGATGGACAGGGACACTTCTATTTTGAATGCTGCCGGAGCCTCTGTTTGTGGCGCTGCAGCTGTCTTGGCAACAGAACCGGTCCTCAAAGCAGAAGAGCACAAGACAGCTATCGCTGTTTCGATGGTCGTTCTGTTTGGTACGATATCGATGTTTTTGTATCCTGTCTTGTACACGACGATCATCGAACCGGCTAGCGGTATCTTGCATATGAGTCCGTCGACTTTTGGTATCTACGTGGGTGGCACGATTCATGAAGTCGCCCAAGTCGTAGCTGTTCCGGCTTCTGTTCCAGGAGCAGATCAGACTATGGCAAATACGGCTGTGATCGTCAAGATGACCCGTGTCATCATGATCGCACCTATGCTGATCATATTGGGACTCTTTTTGGGTTATGCTGCAAAACGTGCAGGCGGAGAGACGGGAAAACTTAAAATCGTCATTCCTTGGTTCGCTGTCTATTTTGTAGGGATGGCAGGCGTGAATTCGCTGATCCATAACTATACGCTTTCTGCTCCGGCAGATATCGCAGGTATGATAACAGAGATCATTGCCGATATCAATATCATCGATACTTTTCTTTTGACTATGGCGATGACGGCGCTGGGAATGGGAACACGCTTTGCCAAGTTCAAAGGTCTGGGACTTGCCCCGATATATACTGCAGGGGGAATGTTCCTCTGGCTTGTCATCGGCGGGTTTTTCATTACCCAATGGGTCGTAGCGACCTTTTAAAGGCTGATCGCCTTTAGCCTGGTCCTCTCTGCTTAGCCTCAACTTTTTAACTCTTTATTATCTATTAAGTGCTAAAGTCCTCTTATGATAGTTGACCTTTCCGATAAACAAAAAAGTCAGTACGAATATAAACGTGAACGAGAAAAAAAGATCCTGCTTATGCGGGGTATTATCTCTTCTTGGAAGAAGCGTGAATTAAAAGAGTATGTCTATGGTAAAAATAAACTTTATCGATGCAGTGATGCCGGTATGGCAGCTATTCTTGAACGTTTTATCGAGACTGACGAGTTCCAGATCGGAGATATGGCTGAAGAGCTTAAAGAGGGATTTGACATCGTCTTGGCGATCTCTCGTAACCACAAGATAAGCCTCTCTACAACAGATCTCATACTCAGATTTGTCAAGCACTTTGAAGTCGTGATCAAGTCCTATGACAGACAATCCGCACAGACCTACCTGTACAAGCTTAAAGAGGCGTATAGAAAAAGTGTAGACCTGGTAGATGCAAAGACGGATATAGAGCGGGAGATGAGTGTAAAGTATTAGTCCGCTAAGACAGGACCTCCCGCTTTGTTTAACGTCTTCTGTAAGACAATGCCTCTAAAAGATACTCTTTTTTTATCTCATCCGAAGCATCGAGATCGGCTATCGTCCTTGCTACTTTCAAGGTCTTGTTAATCGCTCTGAAACTTAGGCCAAATTGCTCACTGGCTTGGTGCATTAGCGCTTGCACGTCTTCGCTGATCCGGCAGTAGATCTTGATCTCCTCATCATCTAACTTTCCATTGGGTTTGTCTTGTTGTCTGGATTCTCTCATCTTTAAAGCTTTAAAGACTTTGTCATGCATCTGTGCAGAGCTGAGACTTGGTCTGTCTTCACTGCCGGATGGCTGCATGACAACAGTGATATCGATACGGTCTAAAAAAGGTTCAGAGAGGCGGTTCTTGTATCGTTTTACTTCGAGATCAGTGCACCTGCAGCTCTTGCTCTGATGGTATAAGTTCCCGCAGGGGCAAGGATTCATCGCTGCTATAAACATGATATCGGTAGGGTACTCGATCTTGGAGTTTACGCGAGATATCATGATGCGTCTGTCTTCAAGTGGTTCGCGAAGTGCTTCAAGGATGTTCTTTGGAAAATGGGGAAGCTCGTCAAAAAATAGTATCCCGCCATGGGCAAGTCCGATCTCACCGATCTTTGAGTGTTGGGAACCTCCTCCAAATATGCTTGCAGGTGTAGAAGTGTGATGGGGATGTCTAAAGGGACGTAGAGGAGCAAAGTCAGGTTCGATACCCTCGAGTGCATTGAGTTTTGCGTTTTCCAGTATCTCGTCCATGTGCAAAGGAGGCAGAACATAGGCAAGACGTTTTGCTATCATACTCTTTCCGCATCCCGGACTCCCTTCAAGAAGAAGATTATGCATGCCTGCTGCAGATATCAGGGCGGCTCTTTTAGCGTTTTCTTGACCCTTTACTTCTGTAAAATCATACGTATAGCTGTCAAGATAGTACAGTCTGTCCTTCTTTGACTGCAGGTAAGGATGGGAGAATACATAAGCCTGCGCAGGTTGTTTCACTTCGCTGGATTGGAAGAAGGCTATACATTGACTGAGACTGTCGACACCATAAAACTCAACATTGGGTATGCAGGCGAGTTTTTTAAGTGCAGAAGTAGGGACAATCGCTTTTTGCATGGCTTTTGATTGAGCGAGTGAGAGTATAAGGGCAAAAAGTGTCCCGGTCTCTTTGACCTCTCCGTCAAGCCCCAGTTCACCGAAGATATAATATCCTTCGAAACTGATCTCTTGTTTTTGCAATGCGATCAGCAGAGCTCCGCAGAGATCAAAGTGTGTACCCTCTTTTTTCAGGTCGGAAGGAGAGAGGTTTATCGTGACACGCATAGGCGGAAAGGTGTAGTCATTTGCTGCCAAAGCGGACTTGATTCGTTCTTTAGACTCCTGTATGGAGGCATTACCCAGACCAACGATACTGAAAGAGGGCAACCCCTTTGTAAAACTGGTTTCGACAGAGACGGTTTTGGCACGGATGCCTTCAAAGCTTCCTGAATATACTTTTTTCATGTTGATAGTGTAGGTAAAAGCATCTGAAAAGAGGAGTTTGAAATAATAAGTAGATTTATTTTTAAGTTAAAAGGCCCAATTTTGTATAAAAAAAGTTAATATACCAGAGTTGAATCCCTTAAATAGGCATTTGTAATATAAATAATTATTTAAGAACATAAAATAATATATTTTGATAGACTGTAGCTGTCTTTTATCCGCATTTTGAACAGGACTGCCGGTTTGCTTGTTAGGTGTTCTATGCACTTTCAATACAAGGAGCCAAAGATGAATGAAGTCCATGTGATCATCGGAAGTGCAGTCGCTTCTATAGTTTTGATTGTTTCTGCAATCGATCTCTATACGCTGACACACTCTGAATAAATGCCCAAATCAGCATAGGTTTTTTTAAGATCATTTAGGTTTTTTGAATGGTCTTGAAGAAGCGCTGATTCGCTCTCTTAAATAACAGCAGATACTATTTTCAATGTTAACCGAAAGATGGATAGGCGTAACGCAGTAAAATCAGCTTGCCTGTTTTTTAGATTTTTGGAGTCTTTTATACTCTTTTTCAAACTTTTTTCTTCGCATGTATGAGAGTTTCTCAATAAACAGTTTTCCATCGAGGTGATCTATCTCGTGTTGGATGGCTACAGAAAGGAGACCTTCGGCTTCTAAACTTTGCTGGTTCCCGTGTCGGTCTTGATAGGTAAGGGTGAGCTTTTCATATCGTTCAATGTCTTCGTAGAAACTTGGAACGCTCAGACAGCCTTCTTGATAGACGATAGTCCCTTGCTCCTGGGAGATGACTGGATTGATGATCTCAAGAAGGTCTTCATTATGTTGTTCACCCTCTTCGTCGGGGATGCAAAGCAGAAGAATGCGTTTAGGCACAGCAATCTGTATAGCAGCGAGGCCAATTCCGTTACTTGCCATCATCGTATCATACATATCGTCAAGCAAGGCATGCAGTTCGGAGTCAAACTCGTTGACTTCTTTCGAGACGATCTTTAAACGTTTATCGGGATAGACTACTACAGGAAGTTTCATTGCACTAAGATCTCAACTTTCGGTGTCTCTTGTACAGACGGAGAAATCTTCAGAGTCATTTTCATAGGCATGTTCCATTGCATTCAGCGCACAGACCAGACTCTCTTCGACAGCACGTTCAGAGCTTATATTGGCGATTCCTATAGAGATCTTAAGCTGTATCTCTTTTTCAGCCAGGAAGAAATTACTTGAAGAGACAAGTTCGCACAAACGTTCACTGGCACGCTTTGCGTTCATGATGTCAGTATGCTTCAGCACCATAGCAAAAACACCGTCACCGTAATGCGCGACGACATCGCTGCGTCTGGAGGTCTTCATCAATAAACGTGCGATGGTACGTGTCATCAGCGATAAGGCTTTTTCATTCGTGATGCTCTCTTCGATCACTTTTGAAAGTTCTATCGTAAGAAGAGTACTGGTATGTTTAAACTCTTCGATAAGGTTCTTCTCTTGCTCAAGCTTGTTAAGCAGGTATCGTTTGTTGTATATGCCGAACTTATTATCATAGAT
>JBFEYG010000010.1:0-21303 GCA_041562275.1 Sulfurimonadaceae bacterium
ATCAACGAGTCAACGGATTCTTGTTCTATCTTGACCGTCTTGCCAATGATATTTCGTTTTGTCTCTGCTTTTTCTGCTGCAACTGGTGTATCGGATCTTTCGCTCTGTTTGACAGGAGCCTTCTGTTCGGATACAGGCTCTGCTTTTGCCTGCACCGCAGGAACCTTTTCTTCCTTCACAGCCTTTGATTCTTCTTTGACTTCAGGTACTTTATCAGGTTTGTCCGAGGCAGTTGTAGCACTGCTTACACTCAAGTCAGCAACCTCTCCCTTCTCTTCACCGATCAGAGATGAAGCAAATGAGATCAGTTCACTCTTGTTCTGTATATCTCCCATACTGACACCAAAAAGTTTGGCTGTCTTTTCAAGTATGGTCTTCACCCTCTCAAACAGGGAACGATCTTCGGAAGCTTTCAGTTGCATGAGTTGCTGTTGAATGATCATCTTTGCTCCGGCAACTACCTTTTCATCCGGTTCTGTTTTTAAGACAACTTCTTCTGCCGTTTCAGCGATCTCATCAGAAACGGCGTCTTCCTCTTGTGCCTGATGTGTACTCGTGTCATAGTCATATATCTTACCCACAGAAAGACCGTCAAAAAAGGAAACCAGCGGTGGAAGTTCCTTGATCGAGTCCAAAAGGTCAAGAAAACGTGAAAGCTGTGCATATTGGAGTGTCTCTTCGCCTATCAGATCAAGAGAGTCTTCGATCATAGGACGCAAATTCTGTCGTGAAAATTCATTATCCCATACTAGCTCTTTTTTCGCACTCGTTGCAAGGTCTTTCATGACATCCAAGACCTGTGCTTTCCCGTTGCTCAAGCCGAGCAGCGTTACAACATCCAACGGTAAAAAGAGCAGTTCGTCCATAAAGTTATACAATGCTTCTTCGATCTCAGCGTAGCCGGCCTCAACAAAGGCTACAAGCTGCATTTTCAAGACCAGACCTTCTTCATCGTCCAAACCGCTTAATACAGATTTGGCGGCGTCTTCACTCATGCAAGAATAGACATGCTTGACTTTATCCCCAAGAAGAGAGAGTGTATAGGCCGGATCATTTCCATATACCATACAAGATTCATCTACATCAAATACCAAAGCATACAAACGCGTATCATAAAGATTGTCTTCGCTTAGATCATCTGATCTTAAAGGCAGACTAAGCTTGGCATCACGTAAAAACCCCATAGGAAGGTTCGCTATAGTTTTACTGTCTTGGACAAGGGAAATCGGCAGTGTCCATGCTTCTTTTTCGGTACTTCTTCCCATTTGCTCGCAAAGTACCTGAACGATGCTGTTTACTGTATCGCCATCTGCTTCTACGACATCTTCGCTATCTTCTGCAGCTTCGATAAGGTTCATGACCTCATCAAAAGCGTTATAGAGTGCTTCAATGACCTCATCACTCGGTTCTACTTTACCGTCGCGTACCATGTCAAGAAGGTCTTCCGCATGATGCGTGATATCTTTGACCGAGGTAAACCCTACGATGCCCGAACCACCCTTTAGTGTATGTGCGGCTCTGAATACTGAGTTGACCAACTCTTTGTCTCCAGACCCCAAGTTTTCGATGTTCTGATCGATAAATGAAAGATTTTCTCTGGCTTCTTGTAGAAACGATTCTAAAAGTGGGTTCATTGGATAGCCTTTTTACGAAATTAATATCATTAGATAGTTCTTCAATACTTCAGGTTTGATCGGTTTGGTCTCAAATAAATTGGCCCCGACTTTAAATGCTTCTGCTCTGTCTTCATCGTGCGCTTGAGTAGTGATCATGATAATAGGCGTAGTCTCATAAAGTGATTCCTTACGGATCTCTTTTACAAAAGAGTACCCGTCCATAATAGGCATATTCACATCAACAAGATACAATGATATGTCGCCATTAAGGCTCTTTTCCATAGCTTCCATACCGTTTTCTGCTTCGACCACTTCGTATCCCATCTCTTTGATCAAAGAACCATGATACATCCGTACCGTTTTGGAGTCGTCTACAACCATTATCTTTTTCATCTGTATCTCCTAAAAAAACTCAATATCATGTTCATCCATCTTATTCATAACATGACCGCTAAAAGCATCTTTTTTTGCCTTTGCCTCTTCCAAGACTGCACCAAGCTTTGAGCGCAACTTCAAGACACTGGCATCGGCGATCTTTTCATCTTCTTTAAAACTGTGTGAAAACATCTGTAAGTTTTTTTGGACCAGTTCAATCGCCTCTATCGTAGCAGAAAGCTGTTGGGAGATAATGTCCTGATACTGCATTGCCTCAGCCGCTTCATCATCCAGTTGCATTCCGTTTTTTTCCATAAACGACGAAAGTTTCAACTGAGACTCTTTAGATATGCGTATAGTATCCATCTCGACTTGCTTGATATGTTCAAGCAATTCATGCAATGAGTCAAATATCATCGTTTTTACCTTTTGAAACTGTGATCTTCTGCGTAAAAATCATTTCATCCATCCTGTGATGATAGTATTTTCTATAGTACATATCATTCTTTCTGCCTTTAGACTATGATTCTTGTCCCTAAGACCATAGTATTATTTTATCTCTTCACCTGAATTGTTATGCAGGTAAACGTAATACCCGCGTTATTGCCGATTTCAACTGTGTCGGATTAAAAGGTTTGACTATCCAGCCCGTCAGTCCCAACGCTTTTCCCTGCTGCTTAAGCTCATCTTTCGTCTCTGTTGTCAGCATCAATACCGGCGTACGTTTTGTCGCAGGCAGTTCACGCAGGGCTTTTAAGAGTTCCAATCCATTCATCACAGGCATATTAAGGTCCGTGATGACAAGGTCAGGTACGATACCCGCATTGACATCTGCCAGACAGGCCTGTGCTTCTAAATACTGCTTGACTTCTATCGGCATAGAAGAGACTGTCATACGTGTTGATGCCAGAGCTGTCTCAGAGTCATCGATAAACATTACAATTGGATTCGCCATTTTTTTTAATTCCTTTATTTTAAGAGTACCAATAGTTACCTCAAGGGGTAACTATCACTACTCTTGATATCTTTCTTTAATATTAAAAGTCCGTTTCACTTCTCTAAAGTCCGTTTCACTTCTGATATATCATACTGTTCCCGAACTTTTTTGCCTTAAAGACAGAGACGATCCGACTCATATACTCTGCATGCCCCAAGAACACATAACCTTCCGGGTTGAGCATATCATAAAAGTTCATAGCGACTTCTTTCTTACTGGCATCATCAAAATAGATCAGCATGTTACGTGAAAAGATAACGTCAAACTTTCCCAGACTACGTACTGCAGATCGGTCAAAGATATTGACGACTTTAAACTCAACCGTATCAATAAGATCCGGGATCAGTGTGTACGCAAGTCCGACTTTTTTAAAATAGCTTTGAAGCTGACGTGGAGGAATCGCATGCACTGAACGTTCGGAGAACTTTCCGTCTTGCGCTTTTTTGATGACATTGGAATCGATATCGATTCCAACGATCTCAATATCGCGTCTTTCGATCAAGCCTGCCTCTTCAAGCAGATAAAGGACCATGGAGTACGGTTCTTCGCCCGTTGAACACGGTGCTGAAAGGATACGCAAAGGCTCACCTTTTGGACGTTTTTTATCCAATTCAGGCAAAACATCATTGACTAAAACCTCAAACTGATTGTGTTCTCTGAAGAAGTAGGTCTCATTGACCGTAACGGCATTCATAAGCTCTTGAAACTCGGTACCTTCTTTGTCCTCAAAGCGCAGCTGAAAAAAATACTTTCGAAAGTTTGCCAGGTCCTGTTCTTCAATACGTTTATGGATAAACTTTGAGATCTTGTCATAATGCTTTGTCTCTTCTAAAAATATACCGCTTTTTCTATAGATAAATTCAGATAGTTTTGCAAAGTTTCCTTCATTAAACATGTATCATGCCTCTATCGATTCAATTGCTGCGTCAACGGCAAACTGTGCATAGGTCTCATTTTTAAAACGCTCTTTTACCTGTTTTAAAAGTTCGACATCTTCCGGCTGACCGATTTCAGCCATATAGTCAACAGCTGTCATCGCGACGTTGATATTTTCTTCATTTTGCAAAAGCTCAATAAGCATATCCCGTGACTCGGCAAAATTAACATCACCCAAGACATTGATCGCAAAAATACGCAGATCGTAATCATCGCCTATCAAAAACTTAACGATATAGTATTTTATCGCCTTTCCGTAATCCTGTAAAATAGAAATCCCCAAGTTTCGTACATAAGCATTCGAAAGTTTTAACAGCTCCATCACTTCTTCTATAGGAGCTTCATCAGGGTCCATATTGGACAAGACGGCAGCGATTCTAGAGGCCGTATCTTTGTGCGTGTCGTGTTCGATCAGTTTATCGACTAAGAAGTGTGCTCCGCCTTTAAACTTGACCATCTCTTCAAGTGCATAGGAACGTTTGTCAAAAGCGTCCGTAGATTCATAAAAAGCGATTGCTTCTTCAAGACTGTTAAATACAGGAAGTTTATCCTGTTCTACTACCTCATTACGCTTTACCAGGGCCATTTTTCTCTCCTACTTGTATGAAAGGATTTTATTCAGGATCTGTTGAAATCCCATTACTTCTGAAGTTCCGCCACGAACATACGCCTCTTTTGGCATCCCATAAACAACAGCCGATGCCTCAGACTCTGCGACCGTATATCCACCGGCTTCTTTTATCTTTACCATACCGGCAGCACCATCATCACCAATCCCGGTCAACAGTACTGCAAATATCTTATTGGCAGGAAAGACTCTTAAGGCCGATTCAAACATCTCATCTACTGACGGCTGAAAAAAACGAGCATTTCGTTCCGTACTGTTAAAGGTGACGATTTTGCCCGAAGTCTTCTTCTTAAAATGCATATGAACACCGCCATGCGCAAGATAGACATGCCCGGGCAATACTTCATCATTATTCGAAGACTCATGCATAGGCAGATCTGAAACGCGTGCCAGTCGTTCGGCAAAAGCACGGATAAATTGTGCCGGCATGTGCTGGACAATACAGACAGGGTGAGGATAATCGACAGGCAAAGAGGAGACAATCTTTTCAATCAGACCCGGTCCTCCTGTCGAAACACCTATCAGTACAATCTTCTCAATATCTGCAGATGTCTTGTTCGATAGATTGACATTTTGTACATCATCTCGTCTTTCTCGTCTCTTTTCAACTATTCGCTCCGGTGACTTCAAGCGGCTTCGCGGAATACGGCTTAATGATTTAACCTTTTGAATGATCTCTTTTCCGCTTTGCTCAACACCGACATCCATTGTTCCCGGTTTTAGAATAAAGTCTATAGCCCCATATTCCAATGCTTCCATTGTGATCGAAGCATTTTCTGAAGTCAGTGAACTTACCATCAGGATCGCGGTAGGATTTCTTTTCATTATCTCTTTTACTGCAGAGATACCGTCCAGCACAGGCATATTGATATCCATTGTTATGACATCATAATTTGTCGCAACTGCTTTATCGATAGCATCCTGACCGTTTCTGGCCGTATCTATCTCCCAGTCAAGGCCTTCAATGATACCGCGCAGCTGTTTCCTCACCAGCGCTGAATCATCTACAATGAGGACCTTTTTGCTCATGCCACCGCCTTGTTAAGGCGCAAAGAGGAGAGTAATACGTTCGTATCAAACATCATCACCAGTCTCTTTCCGTTTTCAAGTTGTAAGATATTTGAGAACAGACGGTTCGTCTCTTCTTCTTTCTTGATCTCTGCATCTGAAATTCCCCGGACATCATTGACTTTGTCAACAACAAAGCCTATGCTGTTTCCTTGCACATTGGTGACAATGATCTTTTGATCCAGATCTGTATTCTCGACAAAGTTCAGAATCCCGTATAATGAGGCGATGCTGATAACCTGGCCACGAATATTTATAACGCCTTTAATATGTTTGACACTGTCTGCAACCGGCGTGATATCTGTCATATCGATAATCTCACTGACATCATCGATATTAAATGCATACTCCTCGTCTGCCATCTTAAAGATAACGACTTCAAGCTGATCTTCTTCTCTGTTTTGCCTGGTCTCTGCTTCTTTTTGATGATCCGAGATCAGATGACTCTGCTCATTGACGAGACTTCGGATCACTTCTGTATTGACAACACTTATCAGGGCATCATCCAGATGAAGGACCCCGCTTATCTTCTTGTCTTTAAAGTTTTCAGGCATCCCCTCTATACGGTCAAGATCAACGTCTTGAATATCGACAATCTCATCTACGACCAAACCGATATGGCGCCCAAGATGTTGTGACACTATAATGCGGCTTTTTTCATCTAAACGTGCATTCAGGTCATAATACAATCGAAGGTCTGCTACGACAAGAAGATCTTCGCGCAAAGACATCATCCCCAAGATCTCTTTATTGCTCTCTGCAATGGTCGTAAAACGCTTTGGCGGAGCGATGATCTCACGAATGGCATCCACTTCCAAAGCGTATTTCTCTTTTGCCATCGTAAAAAAGAGATAGCGCTGAAGATGGGTTTGCTTTTCACTGTTCGTTCCATCTACGGAGATATCCCTAACATCTTTTGTCGTATACGAAGGCAGTCTAAGGTCTTTGATAAGACTCTCAATACTGACGACTTGAATAATCTCATCTTTATGCTTTAACAAGGCAATGATCGCATCATCCGAATCATTGACATATTCTATCTTGCTCTGATCAACTTCGATAGAGTTGATGACTTCAGAGACGAGAAGTGAAAAATGATAAGAAGAGGATTCTATAGTAATCTGACGTGCTTTAAAACTCTCTTGGTCTACAAATCCTCTTGCCTTATCCAAAAGATAGGAGAAGTCCAAGGTACAAAAAATCGATCCTTCTATAGAGCACAGACCACAGATCGCTGCCGGCGTCATCGCCATTGGTGTCAACTCCTGCACGCGCAGGATCTGCTCCACTTCTTCCGTATTTATTCCGTAGTAGCATCCCTGCTCTTTAACAATCAGCACTTCTTCAATCATTTAAATCTCCTCATAACAAAGGAAAGACACCTTTGTTTATACTCACACCTGTTGCTGCACTTAGCGTATATTGCTTTGTGACTTTACTTTAATATAGGCTTCGATACCAAGTAAAATCAACCCTGTTGTAACTCATCTGCCATTACAGCAAGTTCTTCAACGCCTTCTCCGATATGAGTAATCGTCTCAATGATCAGTTCAGATGCCTTGCGCGATTCCATTGCATTTGTAGCAGAAAGTTCTACTGCCTTTTGAATCTCAGTAATACCGATCAATACAGAATCAAGCCCTTCGAGGTTCTGATCATTGATGACCTTTAAGCCCGAATAACGGTCAAGAAGCTCAACCAACATGTCGATGATCTTGTCCATCTCCGAGACCAGGTTGTCAAGTCGTTTTTTCTCGCCTTCCTGTCCGCTTAGCAGATCGGCCCAATCATCTTGGACCATAGAGATCTCAGCATTCATTCCTTCGATCGTATCATTGATCTTTTCAGTATTGGACTCGGAGTCTTTCGCCAGGTTTCGAATATCCGCTGATACAACCGCAAAGCCTTTACCAAAATCACCGGCACGAGCCGCCTCTATAGAGCCGCTGATGGCCAGCATGTTGAGCTGAATGATAGAATTGGAGATATTCCCTACCGTCTTGTCAACATTTTTTGTCTCTTTGACGATAACGACCAGTTCATCGCTGGCCCCTTTACCTTCACTCATCGACTTGATCACTTCATTATTGATCCTGACCATTGAGCTTTTGACATCTGAAAACGAGACTTTCAACAGATCAAAGTTACGTCGGGCGATCTCAATAAGTTTGTCAATGTCTTTGGCCGCGTCAATACCGCCTTCAATGCTTTCTTTGTTTGAAAGTGCTGACTTGTTTGTCGAATGAGACGATGATTCTATCTCATTCAGTGCTGACGTGACCTGTTCCAAGGCAACTTGGATCTCTTCCATCGAACCTCCGATAGTATCCGCAGACGATGCTATATCTTCAGCTGATTTTGCCGTGTCGGTAGAAAACTTCAACTCTTCAGCAAGGTTACTCAACTCTTTGATATCGCCTTCAGTCTGGGTCAAAGCAGAAGACTGCAGTTCGATCCCGTTCAAGGTCTTCTCAACGGACAAGGCAATACGGCTTGAGGCTTCAGCGATCTCACTTGAGCCGTCATTGACTTTTGAGACATAGCTCCCCAGTTTTTGTGTGACTTGAGAGACTGACTTGGCTGCTTCCACGGAGTAGATCGCGATTTTTGTAAGCTCTTCCATCTTCAAGCTCAGTGCAGTAGAGGTATCGCCTGTTGCACTGATCACATCCGTCGTATTGACGATATTGTTGATGATCGTATCAATACTGCCTTGTATCTTATTGACAAGTTCAGAGATGAACTCGGCATTTTTTTCACTCTCTGCGGCCAAAGCACGTGTCTCGTCTGCGACAACGGCAAAACCTTTACCGTGTTCTTTTGCCCGGCTTGCCTCAATGGCTGCATTTAGCGCAAGAAGATTAGTCTGATCCGCGATCTTTGCGATGAACCCTACCGCTTCACCGATGTTTTGTGAACTCACCTTTAACTCTTCACTCTTTGTCGATGAAGATTTAGCGATATCAACAGCCCCTGTCATACGTTCGACCGAACCGTTGATCATGCCCACCGCACTCATAATAGTATCACCCGTAGCGATAGTAGAGTTTATTACCGTGTCAATATTATTACCCATACGAGTAATATTGTTATTGATACTCTTTACGTTTTTAAGTGCCTGTTCACTTGCCCCACTGTTCTCTTCTGCTGCCGTCGCGATCTGTTCCATTGAAGATTTCAACTGCTCTATGGCAGAGACGGACTCTTGTGCGTTGTTAAGAATATTGGTTGCAATACTCGAGATGCTTTCAGAGATTTGTTGTTGCTTGGCCAAGGTACGTTGACGACGCTTATCACTTCCCCCGGTTGCAGTAACACTACTTGATGAATTGCTTCTTACTAATGCCATAAACTCTCTCCTAATCTAATGTTGCATAAAGCTCTTCAGCTTTTTTAATCTCTTCTCGTGATGGTTTCACACGAATCGATACATATTTTGTATTGCCATTCTTATCTACTGAACGAAGTACCGTCGCATAAACCCAATAGTACCCTCCCCCTTTACGGGCATTTTTTACATACCCTGTCCAAAAACCTTTAGTCTGCACATCATCCCATAAAGACTTAAATGCAGCACGGGGCATCTCAGGATGGCGGACGACATTGTGAGGCTGTCCAAGAAGGTCAGCCTCAGTCATATTAGCGATTTGTAAAAAAGAATCGCTTGCATACCGTACTATCCCTTTTTCATCTGTTTCTGACAACAGATACAGACTGTCATATAAGACTTCACCATCTTCTAAGAAGGTAAGTCCATCATGATTTGTAACATCTTTTTTAGCCATAACACACCCCTATATTTTTGTTCTTTGAGTTAGCATAACGCTAGAAAGCTGAATTTAGATTTAAATCAGCATCAAAGTATTAATTTTGATTATTTTATGTGCTTTAGTTTTTCACACAACGTTTTATTGGTATTCTTGGTATGTAGCATAGCAAAGTTAATATTATAATGCACACCGAATTATCTGCCATATCAGACTATATTTAGAACTTGTTACCAAACTGTTACAATTTTATAGTATTAAAGAAAAAAGATGAATGAAATGAAAAAGGAAAGGTGTCAGTGCGAGAAAAAGAGGACTTCAAACAGAAGTCCTCTTGGATTAAGACAATTTAGATATTGTCACGAATTCCTAGTTTAGAAACAAGTGCGTAATAACCTTCACTGTTCTTACGTTTGAAGTAACGCATCAAACGACGACGCTGTCCAACAAGCTTAAGAAGACCTAGACGTGATGCATGGTCTTTCTTATGTGTCTTAAGGTGCTCAGTAAGTTCTGCAATACGCTTACTAAGTAATGCGATCTGAACTTCTGATGAACCTGTGTCGTTTTCTGTACGAGCAAATTCTTTTACAATTGCTGCTGTTTTCGCCGAATCTAAAGCCATAATTGACCTCCTTGATTGGTATATTAAATTTCCCAAGAATTTGAGATGGCGGATTATAGCTGATTTTTTATTAAACAACTGTAAAAAGAGTAGAAACCTTTTGAATCGACTCTCACATGCAGACTCATAGAATATACTTCTTAATAAAACAGACAAAATCTATCTTTTATCTATTTTATGTATAATACTCTTAATTTGAACCATACTATATTTTTCATTTTCAAGGACGCTTCATATGCTGATGACACGAGCAAGCGAATACGCACTACTCTCTTTAGTAACATTAGCTACGGCTACTGAGGCCAAAGACACCGAAACATTGGCACATGATCTTGGTATCTCAAAAAGTTTTTTAGCCAAGATATTGCAATCTTTGGCAAGAAACGGAATTTTAAAATCCTACAAAGGTGTCAAAGGCGGATTTATGCTTATCCGGCCCAAAGAAGAGATCACGCTTTTAAGTATTATGCAAGCCGCGGAAGGAAAAGCTCCTTCGGTCTTTGACTGTTCTGCCGGCGTGGGAAACTGTCCTGCGGAGAAAGAAGAGTCATGTCATATCTATCCCTTTATCCATAATCTTCAAGGACGCATCGATGAGTTCCTAGAAGGTATGACCTTAGCCGATATCTTAGAAAAAAAGTAGACTGACGCGTGGCAAAGAAGAAAACAGCTATACTTGGACAACTTACACCTATACTTGAAGTCATCGTACGTTCACGTGATTTAAGTATCGTCTTTTTCGTCATGGCAATCCTTGCCATAATCATCGTACCTCTGCCAAGCGGTCTGCTCGACTTTATGCTGACCATCTCTATCTCTATTGCCGTATTGATCATTCTGATCTCTCTGTATATACCCAAACCAACCGACCTGACCACTTTTCCGACCCTGATCCTTATCATCACTCTGTTCAGACTCTCTTTGAATGTTGCGACAACGCGTATGATCTTGAGCCACGGGCATGAAGGTCCTGAAGAAGTCAGTGACATCATCTCCAGTTTCGGAGATTTTGTCGTCGGCGGGAACTATGTCATCGGTATCATCGTCTTTTCCATCCTGGTATTGATCAACTTTATGGTCATCACCAAAGGTTCCACTAGGGTCGCAGAGGTCGCTGCACGTTTTACATTGGACGCAATGCCCGGAAAACAGATGGCAATCGATGCCGATCTGAATGCCGGACTGATTGAGGAGTCTGAGGCGAAAGAACGCCGCGCGGCCATCTTGCAAGACGCCAACTTTTACGGGGCCATGGATGGTTCGGCAAAATTCGTCAAAGGTGACGCGGTTGCCGGTATCATCATCACTATCATCAATATCATCGGCGGTTTTTTGATCGGTGTGTTCCAGCATAACATGAGTGTGGGTGACTCTGCCTCTATCTTTACTATTTTAACGATCGGTGACGGTCTTGTCTCACAGATCCCTGCCCTCATTATCTCGACGGCAACCGGTATTATGATCACCAGGGCCTCAAGTGATCAAAGCAACTTTGCCGAAGGAACTATCAACCAGCTAATGGGAAATGCCAAGACCCTGCTTATCGTAGGGGGTATTATGGTCCTGTTTGCTCTGGTACCAGGATTGCCTACTTTCTCGATGGGGTTTGTCGGGATCATCTTTTTAAGCATGGGATATCTTCTTTTACAACATGAACGCGGAGAGTTACGGCTTTTTCAAGGTGCTATAGCCCCTAAAACCGGACCTGCTTCCCAGGCCGGAAAGGAAGCGGGCGAAGGTGCTCCTTCCGAAGGTGTTCCAAAAAAGAGCCATGAACAGATTGCCAAAGAAGAAGAAGCAGCGCTTGAAGATATCTTGAAGATAGAGATGCTTGAGCTGACATTGGGATATCAGCTTATCCGTCTTGCCGATGCCGGACAAGGCGGGGATCTGCTTGAACGTATCCGTTCTATGCGCAGAAAGATCGCCACGGACTTCGGCTTCTTAATGCCTCAGGTACGTATACGCGACAATCTTCACCTGGACCCAAGCCATTATCAGATCCTGCTCAAAGGTGTGGATATCGGTCACGGTTCTATTCAGCCTGACAAGTTTTTGGCCATGGACAGCGGCATGGCAACAGAAGAGCTTGAAGGAGAGAAAACGAAAGAACCGGCCTTCGGTTTGGACGCGATCTGGATCAGACCGGAGCTTAAAGAGGATGCGATCATGAACGGCTATACCGTCGTCGATCCGGCAACCGTTATCTCGACACATATGAGCGAGCTTGTCAAATCCCATGCGGAAGAGCTCCTGACACGTCAAGAGACACAGACCTTGATCGATAAGCTTAAAAATGATTATCCTGTTGTAGTAGATGATGTCCTTAAAGTGGCCTCTATCGGTCTGATACAACGTATCTTCAAAGCGCTTCTGCATGAAAAGATCCCGCTTAAAGATATGCTGGCTATCCTGGAGACGATCGCAGATATCGCCGAATATACCAAGAACGTCGATGTGATCGTCGAACAGGTCCGCTCAAAACTTTCTCGTGTTATCACGGCGATGTATAAAGATCAGGCAGGTGTTATCAAACTTTTGACCTTCGATACCGCAACTGAGCAGAAGATCTTGGAAAAATCGACTGAAAAGGACGGTATTCGAAATCTTATGCTCAATGTCGGCGAGATCAATGCCCTCATCCAGGGGATAAGCGACAAGGCCAGTACCCTTCTGCAGCAGGGAGTCTCACCTGTCATATTGATCGTCGACCCGCAGCTGAGAAAGCCGCTTGCGGAGATCTTCGAACGTTTTAATCTTGAAGTCGTTGTTCTCTCCCATGCAGAGATCGACTCTAACGCGAAGTTTGAAGTCATGGGCAGTGTTTCCATAGATCTTTAAGGTCAACAATACAATCATACAAGGTAAAAAATGAATACGATCTATCATCTCTCCCATATCGACTTAGACGGATACAGCTGTCAGCTGGTCATGAAAGAAGCCTACGAAAACATCCGCTTTTACAATGCAAATTACGGAGCTGAAGTAGGCGAAAGACTGAATGAGATCCTTGAGACTATCAAAATGAAAAAAGAAGATGCTTCTATCCTCATCACAGACTTGAACCTCACTATGGATGAGTCAAAATGGCTCAGCTTGGAGATCGATAAACTACGAGATTATGAGAAGATAGACCTAAAGCTTCAGCTTCTTGACCATCATGGAAGCGGACAAGATTCAGCCAACAAGTTTGACTGGTATTTTCTTGACACCATGCGAAGTGCGACGCAGATCACCTTTGATTATGTACTCGAAAACTTCGAGCTTTCAGCGGATGCAAAATCATGGCTGCGACCCTACGTAGAGATCGTCGATGCGGTCGATCTATGGCATCAAGACAAACACAGAGCCTTTGAATACGGAAAGGTCTGTATGCGTCTTGTTACGGAGACGCGCGAGCTGAACCGTGTTATGTTTGCCGATGATGACAGAGAATACAAACATGCACTGCTTTTTGAAGCTGCACAGATGATACCTCTGGACAATTCAAATATCCTGCTGGATGAGACTATTCATGCACTGAAAAAGAACTACTTTAAAAAAGAAGATGATGATACGCTTGACAACTTGGCTACAGCACGAATTGTCGAGCTTTTAGGCAAAGAGACCGCCGACAAGACGATCTATTATAAAGGCTATAAAGGCTACCTCTCTTATGCTCTGGGTAACACATCTATCATAGGCAATGCTTTTTTAACGGCTTATGACGAGTATGACTTCATCGTCGATGTCGGACCGCGTGGTACGATGAGCTTGCGTGCGAACAACAAGGTCGACGTCTCTTTGATCGCAAAAGAGTGGGCCGGAGGCGGCGGTCATCCCAATGCTTCAGGCGGACGCTTGCAGGGCTTCAAGGAGCAGTTCCGATACGATAAGGTCAAAGCACAGATCCAAAACATCATCGATGAGAACGAGTCACGCGCAGGAAAGTTGACTCCCAAAGCATAGCACCCATAGAAGAGACCTTGACAGGCCTCTCTTCCCACCCGATATCTAAAAACATTAAAACAAATTTCACTTTTTATCTTTATCTGATTTCATCCTATCTATTTAAGAGCCAAAGCGTATCATGTCAACATGAATCACACTATAAATGAAATCTTTACTTATCACAATGAGACCAAACATGCGCAGATGCGTTATGCCCGTTCCTTGGGATATATGGATTGGTCTACACAGCCTGATCCTTTTCGCTCTTATGCAGGAGCAGTTCAGATCGAGTTGCCGCTTGCACTTGAAAACCCTACGCCCCCTTATCATCTGATCTTTGATGACGAACTTCCTGCTGCTCCCCTGCTTCTGCAGTCGGTCTCCCAGTTGTTTCAGTTCTCTTTGGGACTGGCGGCATGGAAAGAGGCAAATGGAAGCCGTTGGGCCTTGCGATGTAATGCTTCAAGCGGGAACCTACAGCCAACGGAGGGCTATATCATCCTTCCTCCCCTTAATCATATCTCAGAAAGATCTTCACTCTCGCATTATGCACCCAAAGAGCACCGTCTGGAACGGTTGTGCGAGTTCGACAGCACGCTTTGGAAAACGCTTGATAAAGGAAGTTTCCTGGTCGCCCTAAGTTCGATAACGTGGCGGGAAGTATGGAAGTATGGCGAACGCGCGTTTAGATACTGTTCTTTGGATGCAGGCCATGCCTTCAGAGCACTTCAGGTCTCGGCGATGATGCTTGGCTGGAAAGTACAGATGCTTACCGATATAGATGACAATGATCTTAACCGTCTTTTGGGATTTAATCAAACTGATAGATATATAGAAGATGAGGGAGAGTTTCCCGACATGCTTCTGGCTATCTCGCCCCTTCAAAAACAAGAGATTGATATTACTTCTTTGCTTTTAGAACTGCCGAGACAGTATGAAGGGCGTGCCAACCGTCTCAGCCCTTCACATCAGCATTGGGAGATGATTGAAAGAATTGAAAAAGCAAGTCTTTCAAGATCATTAAGACGCCAAGAGATCAAAAATCTGCCCGTAGCAAGAACGCCGAGTGCCGAGTCGAAACTGCTCGTCTTAAAACGGCGTTCTGCCCAGATGATGAATGCAGATAATGCCTCTATAAGTCAGGAACAATTTTACAGCTTACTTGATTCCGTCAAAGAGAGCATGGACGGATATCAAAACGCTGCCAACCTTGTGATCTTTGTACACGAGGTCGAAGGACTTTCGAAGGGCATTTATATACTCATACGAAACAGGGAGCACCTCTCCTCTTTAAAACGTTTGATGCGTAACACCTTTGAATGGGAAGCGATACGCGAAGACTTTTATTGCCTGCAGAAGGCAGACTTTAGATCTCAGGCCAAGCAGATCTCTTGCAATCAGGATATCGCAGCTGACGGTGCTTTTTCACTTGGCATGCTCTGCGAGTTTTCAGAACAGATCCATACAGGCGGTCCCCACCGCTATAAAGAGTTGTATTGGGAATGCGGTGCTATAGGCCAACAGCTCTACTTGGAGGCGACTTCATTGAATCTTTCAGCCACAGGCATAGGTTGTTTCCTGGATGACAGTTTTCATTATCTTTTAGGTCTGGATTCGAATCAGTTTCAGACACTCTATCACTTCACTGTCGGAAGAGCGATCATCGACAGCAGGCTGATGAGCCATCCTCCCTATAATCGATGATACTTTAAACAAGATGTATGCGGATTAGAAGTCCTCTGTCTTGAGTGTCAGATCAAAGTGCTTAAGACGCTCTTCATTACCTTTGGTGATGATCGCGTAGAGACGGACTCTAGTATTTTTACTCAGGTTGTGCTGATAGCATTTTCCCGTCTCATCAATCAAACTGCGGTCTTTGGATGCCCAAAATATCTCTGTATTATACAAACCCTCTGTCAGCAGTTCTAAGTCTTGGGTTATCTCGCTTACCTTGATATTTTCACCTCTGATCTGTTCAAAATCCAAAGCTGCATAAACCATATCAACACACTCTTCATCACTGTAGCTTATCTCTTGAGCTTTCACCCACAAGGTAAAGAAACGCGTGGCTGATGTCTTGTTTTTTGAGACTGTAACACTTAGGTTTACTGCGACATCACTGCCGTCTTCCGGACAGTGGACCTTCCCTTCACTCGAGATGATCTCCGGGTGACTGGACTCCCAACTTACAGTACATTCGTCCAAGGCGACTGTGTCTTGAGATAAGAGCAGATCCGCTGTAATACTGTTCTCATCTGTATTCGTTCCTTTTATCCTGTTAAAGTTGATCTCTTTGAGTGTCTCGTTGACTACGTTCTGATCACTTGGGGCCATTGTCATCTTTCTAGGGACTGGCTTAGCAATACTGTGAATATCATTCCTGACAGGCTTTTGTTCTTCAGCAGCAGGAGCTTGTAGATTCAATGCGGCTTTTCGAAGTCTTTGTTCCTCCTGCTGTTCTTTTAAGGTCTTTTTCTTTGCAAAAGGTTTGTTTACAGGCTTAACATTTACTTTTAGTGATGGTGTAAATTCTTCTGATCGTCCAGCACTTTTTTCAGCCGTATTCTTGACAGGTATTTCAGAACTCTTCTCCAGCTTCTCCTGCTGTGTGATATTACCTTTGAGATCATCAGGCGTCTCAACAATATCATCTTCATACAGATCATTTTGCGTATATTGACTTACTTCATCGACTGAATGAAGCACTTTCCATATTCCCGCTTTACAGCGTCCGGGAATATCCGTTGATGTCTTACGCAAAGCCTTATAATATTTACCCTGGTACTCAACGACTTCGTCATCATAATAGATAGATCCTGAGTTCCATACCGGAATATCCGAAGGCAATGACTCTTCCATACCGCCTAATTCATCATCTGAATATCCCATGCTAATCCTTTTTAAAATCAATTATTAATAAAAAATATATTCTAACCATTTTACCTCTTTTAAGTAAATAAAATACTTATCAAACCTTACTTTCCGGCATCAGCCAAGGTAAGACAAAAAAGAACATTCTTTCCCTCTTTTTTTAAAGCTTGAACGGCCTGTGTAAGTGTCAAACCTGTCGTAATGATATCATCCACTACTATCACATCTTCCTCTTTCAACCTTGCTACTTTAAAATTACGCGGATGCAACAGTCTAAATTGATACTCTTTTCCTGAATAGGATGTTCTGCTTTTGGCTTTTAGCTTTGAGTATTGCGGTTTTATCCATCTGCTTTGCAGTGCCTTGTTTAAAACTGCTGTATGCGAATAGCCGTATTTAACATGATCATCTACGCTTAAAGAGGTTATTTTTGAGCCGTATTCAAAGTGTTGAGCAAAGGGTAAGAAACTGTTTTGTGCCAAAATAGTATAAATATAGTGACCAAGATCAGTATGCTTTGTCAGAAGAAGGGACTCTATGTCATGATATTTATAAAAAGAGTAAACAGGGATCCTACCAAGGATTTTTCGTTTAAATAAAGAGGGAGAGAGAAGTTTATTTTGACAGGTCTTGCAGATATGCTTGAGGCTTAGACTCTCGCATATCATGCAGCGCATCTTAGTCCATCTTCAGTACAGACATAAAAGCTTCTTGAGGAAGCTGGACCTTGCCGATGGCCTTCATACGTTTTTTACCTTTTTTCTGTTTCTCCAGGAGTTTACGCTTACGGGTTATATCCCCGCCATAACACTTTGCAGTAACATTTTTACCCATAGACTTGACCGTCTCGCGTGCAATAATCCGAGACCCCAAAGAAGCCTGGATAGCGACCTCGAAGAGTTGTCTTGGGACAATCTCTTTCATGTTTTTGACCAGCTCGCGTCCGCGAGCATCTGCTGCAGTGCGCGGAACGATAACGGAAAGAGCATCCACGACTTCACCCGCTACACGAACATCGAGTTTGACCAGATCTCCCGTCTTAAACTCAGTCGGTTCATAATCAAAACTCGCATATCCTTTTGAGATAGACTTCAAGGTATCGTAAAAACCGACTACGATCTCATTCATCGGAACTGAGTACTCCAAAAGGACACGCCCTTCGTTAAGGTAATCCATCTTTTCCTGAACGCCACGTCTATTAGTAAGCAGATTCATCACATTACCCAGATAATCCGTAGGTGTGATGACAGTTGCTCTGACATAAGGCTCTTCAATATGCTCTGTAAGATTGACTTCAGGCAGTTCAGAAGGGTTTTGGACCTCTACCATCGTACCGTCATTCAAAAAGACATGATAGATAACCGACGGTGCTGTAGCTATAAGGTCAAGGTTGTACTCACGTTCAAGTCGCTCTTTGATGACTTCCATATGAAGCATACCCAAGAATCCCACCCTGAAACCAAAGCCAAGCGCCACTGATGTCTCAGGTTCATACGAGAGGGAAGAGTCATTCAGTTTCAACTTATCAAGAGCATCACGTAGGTCTTCAAACTCGTCTGTATCGATCGGGTAAAGACCGGCAAAGACAAAGGGTTTTGCAGGCTCATACGTTCCCACAGGTTCAGCCGCAGGATTGGCTGCATCCGTCATCGTATCACCGACATTGATGACACCAATCTCTTTGAGACCCATCACAACAATACCGATCTCACCGGCCTCGATACTTTTTGTATTCTGGCGCTTAAGCGGGTGAGGATACATCAGTTCAAGTACCTGATGCTGCTCGTTATTACTCATAAGTTTTAACATCTGGCCTTTTTTGATGCTTCCATCAAAAACACGCACCAGAGCCAAAGCTCCCAAATAAGGGTCAAACCAGGAGTCATATATGATCGCTTTTGTTGTCGCATCCGGATCACCTGTAGGCGCGGGAATCCTATCAACAATAGCATCCAGCAATTCGCGGATACCGATACCTGACTTAGCAGACACCAACAGGGCATCCGTCGCATCGATACCGATACTCGCCTCGATCTCTTCAGCAACACGCTCAGGCTCAGCGGCAGGAAGATCGATCTTATTGATAACCGGCACGAGTTCAAGGTTGTTTTCCATAGCCATATATACATTGGCTATCGTCTGTGCCTCAACACCCTGTGCAGCATCAACAATTAGAAGTGCCCCATCAGAGGAAGCCAAAGACTTACTGACTTCATAAGAGAAGTCAACGTGGCCCGGAGTGTCAATTAGATTAAGAATATACGGTTCACCATCTTTGACATAGTTCAGACGAACCGATTGAGCCTTGATCGTGATACCACGTTCCTGCTCTATATCCATCGTATCCATCATCTGTTTGCCAAGTTCACGTTCTGTTACAGCACCGCACTCTTGAATAATGCGGTCTGCCAAAGTTGACTTACCATGATCGATGTGTGCGATAATAGAAAAGTTTCTAATATTTTTCAAAAAATACCTTCAAATAAAGTGCACTACTGACTATGAAAAGAGTGAATTAACACTCTCATTGTGATATACACGGCGGATGACTTCAGCAAATAGCGGCGCAACGCTTAATACTTTTATCTTTTCCATTGGTTGAGTGACAAGGGAGTTAGAGATGACAAGCTCGTCTAGACCATCATTTTTCAAGTTTTCATAGGCTTTTCCGCTGAGTACACCATGCGTTGCACATGCCATAACAGAATTCGCCCCTTTTGCTTTCAAAGCCGCAGCACCCTTGATCATTGTCCCTGCCGTATCGACCATGTCATCGATCATGATGACATCTTTGCCTGTAACGTCACCGATGATATTCATGACTTCAGCTTCATTCGCTTTTTCCCTGCGTTTATCAACGATAACCATCTCTAGACCAAGCTTCTCTGCAAAATAACGTGCGCGTGCGACCCCGCCGATATCCGGAGAAGCGATGATAGGGTTTTTAAGGTTTTTGGATTCAATGTATTCTTGAAAGATGATAGAACCGTACAAGTTGTCAACAGGGATATTGAAAAAACCCTGGATCTGTCCTGCATGAAGATCGATTGTGACAACACGGTCAATACCTGCCGTCTCATACATGTCAGCCACTAAACGCGCCGTAATCGGAACACGAGGAGCGGCTTTTCTGTCTTGACGTGCATATCCAAAATAAGGGACAACAGCTGTAATAGAGTCAGCTGATGAACGGCGAAGAGCATCTGTCATAATGAGAAGCTCCATCAAATTATCATTAGAAGGTGCTCCTGTCGATTGTATGATAAAAACATCGCGCCCGCGAACACTTTCAGATATCTGAACTGAGATCTCACCGTCGCTAAAACGTTTCACCTCCGCTTTTGATAGAGGAACATCTAAAGACTGACAAACTTCTTTAGCAAACTCGACACTTGAAGAACCGGCAAAAATCTTGTATCCGCGCATTAACAGGGCCTTTGGGTAAATTAATATCGAAATTATAACAAAGAGAACTAAAAAACAGGTTTAATATTTCCGTCAATAATGGATTAAGCCAGCTTCCAGTCGATCTCGTTTATTCCATGCTCTATTAAATAGGCATTTGACTTTGAAAAAGGCTTGGAACCGAAGAACCCTCTATAAGAAGACAGAGGTGAAGGATGAGGAGCTTTTAATATCAGATGCTTTGATTCATCTATTAATTTACTCTTATCTTGAGCAGGCTTGCCCCATAAGATAAAAACAACGTTTTCTTTTTTATCACTAATAAGTTTAATAACGGTGTCCGTAAAAGTTTCCCATCCCTTTCCTTTATGCGAATGTGCTTCGCCGGCTCGTACAGTCAGTACCGTATTTAGTAAAAAGACACCCTCTTCAGCCCATTTACACAAGTCACCACTAGTAGGCATCACATACCCAAGATCATCATGATATTCCAAAAGGATATTACGAAGTGAGGGTGGCAAAGGCATACCTTCCGGTACAGAGAAGGCTAAACCTTGGGCCTGTCCATCCCCATGGTATGGGTCCTGACCCAGAATAACAACTTTTATTTTTTCCAATGGAGTAAGATAAAACGCAGTGAAAATATTATCCATAGAAGGGAAGACAACTGAATTAGAGAATTGATCGTTTAAAAAAAGTAATAATTGGGAAAAGTATGGCTTAGTATATTCACAACCAAGGTATCTGTTCCAAGGTTTTTCAAGTTTAAAGTTTATCATCAATCTCTTTTTAGCAGATTATAGCAAAATACTAAATGCGAAGAGGAATGTAACAGACATAATATATTAAAAAGCCAAACTGCCGGATTAATATACTTATTGGACATATATTTTAATAAAAACAAGTTATAGTGGTAAAAGTTTTGAATGATTGATAAAAAATTTAGGGGATCTAAAAGGTTGGAGTAAAAAGTCCAGGCGGCGACCTACGTTTCCACACCTGAAAGGTGCAGTATTATCAGCGAAGAGGGGCTTAGCTTCTGGGTTCGGAATGGGACCAGGCGTTTCCCCCTCTCTATAACCACC
>JBFEYG010000011.1:0-20846 GCA_041562275.1 Sulfurimonadaceae bacterium
CTCCCTTATGAGGGAAAAAAGAAAAAAGACCCCTTCACACGGACATCCGATGTCGTTATCGCCAACATCATAAAAGCACTCGAAGCAGACAGACCGCGCCCGCGCTATTACAACACCTTAGCCACCCACCTGCTTGGCGGGCTGAAACGTCTTCTGCCTACGGCTTTGCTCGACAAGATCCTGCTCAAAGTCTAACTGACAAATTTGTGTCTGAGCCAAGAAGGTTCCTGCACTGCTTTATCAACGGATCAGAGCGATCCCAAAACGGTTTGCCTGTGAGATTTGCCTGATCTGCTTCAACTCATCCTCACTCAAGGAGCTGTTATGTACGCCCTGTACCATCCTTAATATGTGATCATAAGAACCGAACAGAATAGGGTCTTGAAAAAGGGCCTTTCGCGAAATATACTCATAGACCTTTTGTATAAATTCTATGTCAAAAAAATGCTGTAGATTGTGTATATACAAACTTGCTTTCTCACTCTCTACACCAAATACCTCTTTTGCACGAATGAATGACATCTCAGGTTCAAGCCCTTTGGCCTGAAGCAATTCAGCTACCTTTTCGATGGCAAAACTGGAGGCAAAACGGACGTATATCGTTGAGTTGTTTAAAAAAGTAAATTCGTTATAGAACATAGTGGACCTTTATTCGAGCGACAAGGTGTTTACCTCTTGTCCCCAATGGGTTTTGAACCGATCCATTCTAAAAAGTTGGTGTGTAGAAATTGTGGGAAAGTAAAAAGGTCTAGTGCTGTGGACTCAGATCTCTGTTCGCCAAATTTTCAAGCAGAACAGTCGCATAGGAGCCCTTCGGCAGGGTAAAGCTCAACTCAAAGCATTTCTCCTCTTTTTTATACGTATGACGTATCGCCTTTGGATATACCCAGGCCTCTCTTCGTGTTCCCGCTGCGTCTACTGTAAGATCATCAAAATGATGTTCGATCTCACCTGCCATACCCTTTGCACGCCATGCTTTGGAACCGGCAAGCAGACCCGTCACTACCATCTTCTGCTCTTTGCAGGGTTTGCGAACAGCCTGAAGGTCTGTCACATTGATCCATTTTTTTGTCTGGTGTTCGTAAAGGATATCTCCAGGAAGAACCGAGAAGAGTCCAGGCTGATCTTTAAGCCTGTCACACTCTTCTTGTGAGATATTCAAGTTGACCAGTAACGCCTCGCATGCTTTTGTCTTTATATCCTGAGAAAGCTCTATTCGCTTGGCAAGCCAGTCGTTAAAAAGATACGACTGGTAAGCATGAAGCATGATCTTATGGACCTTCGTATCTTTCATGATAAGCTCGCCCTGAGCCACCTCTCTTGCTTTTTCAAAGTTTGCACTGTCTCGTCCAAAACGCTGATATCCAAAGTAGTTCGGCATCCCATTTCGCATGATATCGCCCAATACCTCCGTAAGATTATTTGCCGCTTCCGGACTTACATCATACAGGCGGATAAAAAAGTTGTTTCCCTTCAAATCACCGATGGAGAGCTTCTCTTTTGCGCGAAAACTTTCTAGAATCTTGATACGGGGGTGACGAAGTTTTTCAAAACTTTTTGAGAACTTCAGAGGGACCGAAATATACTGTGTCGTCGTGGCATTCTTGTCTTTTAAACCTGCATATCCTGTACTGAAGCATTGAAGCTCTGACTCCAATATGTCAAGCATCTCCATCGTAGAAAGATCCTGTTTTTCTACCTTGGCGATCAGATAGTTGCCCTTGTCGGTCGGTGCATCAAAAAGCGGGATCTCTGTTACGATAAAGTCATCTCGGGTCTGCTTGAATCTAAACTTCACGGGCTTATGGGTTTGGGGGAAAATACGTTTCATATACAATCTTAATTTTTTTGTATTATAGCCAAGAGGTGCTATAATTGAACCATGAATATATTATTAGTCGATGACAGTTCAACCGTAAGGTTACTCATACAAAATACGCTCAAAGAGCATTCTAATGCTGATTCCTTCAAGTTCTTTAATGCCGAAAACGGTCAGGTCGCCTTGGATATTTTAGAGTACCATGACGTAGACATCATCTTTTTAGACTGGCATATGCCCGTGATGGACGGAGAAGCACTTATCGATCTCATCCATAAAGACACAAGACTGAAGCGGGTAAAGACCATTATAGCCAGTGCTGAAAGCGATAAGAAAAAAGTCCTAAAGATGCTTAAACAAGGGGTCGATGGCTATCTGCTCAAACCTTTTCAAAAACATTCCATAATAAAAACTTTTGAGACGGTCTTAAGCAAAGAAAACTAGATCACAACTCTCTTTTTTCATCCACATGTGCTCTGACGACAACCTTGTCCGTCATAAGTTCAAACATATCAGCAATCTCAAGTTCTTCAAGGGGCACCAACTTGCCTTCTTTACTGACCTGGGCAAACCCTTTTTTATTCTTTAGTTTTGGGTCCTGAAGGGAAAACGCGTTCTCAAGTTGCTTCAACTGACTCTCTTTGCTCTGCAAGAGGGTCTGCATCTGACGCGGGATCATTTGCATAAGCGGAGTCACCTCACGTCTGGCACTTTCAAGACTGTAAGAGATCTTCTGATTGAACATGGACTTGAGCTGTTTGACTTCATCAAGTTTCATCTTCAAACGGTTCTCAATAGAGTTTTGCGCGAAAGAGCTCTTCAAGTGATTCAGATTTTCCCTTTCCCTCTGAAGTTTCTGCTTTTGTGTGCGTGTCAACTGCTGCATCAAAGCGTCAATGCTCAGAAGTATCTCATTTTTATCCGGAAGAATCATCTCCATGGCAGCTGAAGGCGTCGGTGCTCTCAAGTCAGCCACATAATCCGATATCACCCAGTCTATCTCATGTCCGACAGCAGATATGACAGGTGTCTTGCAGTGGTATATCGAATTGGCCACAATCTCCTCATTAAACCCCCAAAGATCTTCCATACTCCCGCCGCCGCGCCCCACGACAATAGCATCATGTCCGTTTTTATCTGCGGCCTTGATCCCTCTGGCTATAGAGTTTGCAGCAGACTCTCCCTGAACGATCGTATCATAGAGGGATATCTTGACCAGCGGCCACCTGGCAGAAGCGACACGCAGCATGTCCTGCAAGGCTGCACCTGTCTCAGAGGTGACAAGACCGAGACTCATAATATATTTTGGGATCTCTTTTTTATGCTCAGGTGCAAAATAGCCCATCCCCTGAAGTTTTGCCTTCAACTGTTCAAAGGCCAATGCCAAGGCACCCTGCCCTGAAGGCTGCGCAGAGATAACATTAAGCTGATACTGCCCCCGTGGTTTATAAACGGTTATAGCAGCTTCCAAGACGACCTTCAGTCCCTCTTCAAGACGAAACTTAAGGCGGGATGCATTACCCTTGAACATAACACATGAGATAGAAGAAGAAGCGTCTTTGAGCGTAAAATAGACATGTCCGCTGTTATGGTAAGTGACGCGGGAAAGTTCACCTTCGACGAAGGTACGCATAAAAGTCGTCTCAAGAAGATTTTTGATCTGCTCGTTCAGAGCGTCAACAGAGAGAACGTTCATGCTTAACTCCTCAAATACTACACTTATTGTTTGCGCGCGATGATAAGTGAACTGATGTTCATTGAAAAGCTTTTCGCATAACAGACTTCAAAGCCTGTTTCACTCAACTCTTCCTGCATCTTTTCCAAGGTCAAAAAGCCTTCGATAGAGTTGGGCAGATATTCATACGCTTCTTTGTTATTTGAGATGGCTCCGCCGATCTTCGGAAGTACCTTATTGAGATAGAAATCCGTCATCTTAGCCATGACACCCGGGTGTTCTCTCTTCATAAACTCCAAGATCACGACATACCCGCCGGGCTTGAGTACACGGTTGAACTCTTTAAGAGCCTCTTCGCGCTCAACGACATTTCTGATCCCGTAAGAGATACTCAAAAAGTCAGCCTGAGCGTCTTCGACCGGTATTTCCGTCGCTTTTGAGATCGCATAATCAAATTTTGGAAACTTTTCTCTTGCAACATTGACCATACCGTCCGATGGATCGACACCCAGTATCTTTTTCACTTCGACACCCAGCTTCGATGCTCTTTTCATCCAGTAATCCATCATATCACCGGTCCCGCAGGCGATATCCAAGATCAAGTCTACCTCTTTGTCACCTTTGAGGCTATAGGCAAGATCACAGGCTTTCTTTCGCCATGTCTTGTCTATCCCCATACTTAAAACACGATTTGCCCTGTCATAGGTCGGAGCGATCTCATTAAACATCGCTACGATCTTCTCTTGATTCTCAATTGCCATCTAACTTCCCCTTTTTTCCATCCAGATCATCAGATCATTGTCCAGCTGTTTTGTGTTTAAAATCTCAAAGTCTAGCGCTTCATTGACAAAAGTGCTCTTTCCGCCGCTTTTGGGTGCTAAAAAACAGAGATATCGGTCTACGATCTCTTTCGTTGCTTCCAACATAGAAGGACCCCCTTCTATCAATATGTTCTTATACGCATCGATCCTATCCAAAGAGGCCTCGACAAAGACTTCTCTGCCCTGCACTGCAAACAAGGGTATTTCCTGATCAAAATCATCAGAACGGGAGTAGATAAGTACATCCGGTGCTTTTCCTTCTGCCAAACGGGCATCCAGTATCGGTCTGTCCGTACGTACCGTATTGCCTCCGATGATGATCAGATCACAGCAATTACGTATCTCATGCACTCTTTTACGTGAGGTCTCGTCCGAGATGATACCGCCGTCAACTGTACCGTCAAGACGCTGTGCCCATTTAAACAGGACAAAATTCTTTTCATTCCATTTGATAAAAGGTTTCAAAAGTGCCTTACCCTGATCTTCGCACATCCCGTAATGCACGTCTATTCCTGCCGAGATAAGTGCCTGAGCTCCGCCGGTTGCTTCAGGATTGGGATCATAATGCGAGATATAGACATTTTTAGGACGCATCTTTTGTATTAAAGAGGCGCATGAAGGGGTCTTTCCCTGATGTGTACAAGGCTCCAGAGTGATGTACATATCACAAAACAGGAAGATCCCGTTGTGATGCTTTAAAAGGTATTCGTGTATCTCGTCAGCTCGTGTCAGTTTTTCAATGCCACGGTCTATGCTCAGCGCCATGTAGGCCTCTTTTAGCGCAATGACTTCGGCATGCGGTTCACCGGCTTTAGCGTGTGCTCCAACAGCGATCACAGCGCCGTTTTGCACGATAGCACATCCTACTGCCGGGTTGGGATAGGTCAGCCCCTGATACTGCCATGCAGCATCAAGCGCCATTCCCATATATTTTTCTTTACCATTCAAAATAGGTAGATGCCTTGATCACTTCATCAAAAGGAAAGGTCTGTTCACCGACTTGTTCGTCTTCGACAGTGATATTTGAACCTTCCACTTTAAGCAGAGGACCTTTTAAGACCTCATTGGAGATCAGAACGACTTTGACCTTTTCACCGATAGAGGCATTGAAATGCTTAAGAGATTTCAATTTCCTCTCAATACCCGGAGAAGAGACTTCCAGGCGGTAATCACCGCTGACCGGAGGCGTGACATCCAAAAGCGGATTAAGGACTCTTGTCACTTCGGCACACTTGTCAAGCGTGATCCCCTCTTTAGAGTTGATCATGACACGGTAGATCGTAGAACCGAATTCACTTACAGTGACGATGTCATATAAAGACAGGCCCATAGACTCGACTACGTTTTTAATATCGCTCTCAAGACTCATCTTCTGTCTCTCCTCTTTCTTTTCTTGCGTCCGATTTCTCTGCTGCGATCTTTTTAAAAAGATCTTCTACCTTAGACACACGGTCAAAATGTGTATCAAATTCAAAGGTCAGGTTCGGACATCGATACCATCCCTGATCTTGCATACAGTGCGCTTCGATAATCGGACGTGCACTTCGAAGAAGTTTTAAAAAGGCATTCTTCTCTTTTTCAGTATAGGAGTGAGGGTCTAAAAAGACCTTCGCATCCGAACGGCCTTTTGAACATACGACTTCAACAACATCGATCTCATGGATACGGGCATCATTTAGGGAAGATATCGCTTCAGGTATCAACTCCAAAAGGAGTGATTCTGTACGTTTTTTCTTTATCTCTGCGGGGGTCACAGTTCGACTTTTTGCTCTACTTTTGTAAAGGTCTCGATAACATCGCCCGGTACAACATCAGTGTAGCCTTCGATAACGACACCACATTCGTAGCCGTTTGAGATCTCTTTAACATCATCTTTAAAACGTTTAAGCGAAGTAAGTTCGCCTTCAAAGATAACAACACCATCACGGATAACACGGACAAGTCCGCCGCGTACAAGTTTACCGTCAACGACCATACAGCCGGCAACAACACCTTTAGGGATCTTAAAGACCTCTTTGACATCTGCCTGGCCTGTATTTGTCTCCGTGAACTTGGCACTCATCATACCTGTAAGCATACCCGTGACATCATCGATCATATTATAGATGACATTATAGGTCTTGATCTCAACACCAAACTGCTTGGCTGCAGCTTTTACCGCACCAGTAGGACGGACATTAAAGCCCATGATAACACAGTCGCTTGAACCGTTGGCAAGGGCAACATCGTTTTCAGTGATCCCACCGACACCAGAAGAGATGATGTTGACTTTGACTTCATCATTACGAAGTTCGGTAAGCGATGTGCGCAAGGCTTCGAGTGAACCGTGAACATCCGCTTTTAGGATAATATTAAGTGCTTTCAGCTTGCCTTCTGCAATCATTGCAGTCAGGTCATCCATCGTTGACTTGGTAGAGATAGAAAGTTCTTTATGACGGTCATACTCATGACGCTTCATAGCGATCTCTTTGGCCTCTTTCTCATTTTCCATAGCGATAAGCGTCTCACCTGCAGCCGGAACAGCATTAAGACCGACGACAACACCCGTTTCAGAAGGCGCAAGCGTCTTGATCGGTTTCTTATTGTCATTTAAAAGTGCACGTACACGTCCATAAGCCGCGCCTACGACAATTGGGTCACCGATATTAAGTGTACCATTACTCATAACGATCGTTGCGACAGGACCACGGCCTTTTTCAACCGTTGACTCAACGACAGTTGCTTTTGCCAGTGTGTTAGGGTTAGCCTTAAGCTCCATAATCTCTGCCTGAAGCAAGATAGCCTCAAGAAGTGCATCAAGTCCCATCCCTGTCTTTGCAGAGATAGGCACAAACTCGACATCGCCGCCCCATGCAACTGGGTTTAGACCATGCTCAGCCATACCGGCCATCGCCATGTCCGGATTTGCACCCTCTTTATCCATCTTGTTAATAGCCACGATAACCGGGTTCCCTGACTCTTTTGCCATCTTGATAGACTCTATTGTCTGCGGTTTGACTCCGTCATCCGCGGCAACAACGATGATGATGATATCTGTTACATGTGCACCGCGTGAACGGATCGCTGAGAATGCTGCATGCCCCGGAGTATCCAGGAATGTGATCTTCTCCCCTTTTTGCTCGATCGTATAAGCACCGATATGCTGCGTGATACCACCGGCCTCGCCTGCTGCTACACGTCCTGAACGGATCGCATCCAAAAGTGATGTCTTACCATGGTCGACGTGACCCATGATCGTGACAACAGGAGGACGCTTCACTGCATTCGGATCGGCTTCTACCTCTTCATCACTGACAATGTTCTCAAGGTCAAAGGCTGCCTTAGGGTCGATCGTTGTCACTTCAACATCAAACTCTTCTGCAAGGATCTCGATCTCGTCTTTTCCTAGGAAGTCGTTTTTAGTCGCCATCTTTCCAAGATCAAAAAGGACCTTGATCACCTCGATCATCGGCCTGTTGATTTTTTCAGCGAACTCGTATACGCGGATATCCTCAGGGATCTCCACGCTTGTTACGATCACATCTTCTTCTACATCCTTACGACGGCGTTTCTTTGCCTTGCCTCTTGAGACTGAACGCGGACGACTGCTTGTTGGTCGGCGTTTCTGCTGTCCCTGATTCGCTGCATTACGAGCTTCACGAAGTTTACGTTCTTCTTCAATCGCTTTTTCACGTTCTTTTCGTGCTTCTTCTTCACGGAAATCAAGAAGAACGACCTGATCCTCTTCAAAGTCCATAGAGACTTCGGCCATATCACCGCCAAATATATCTATCTTGTTACCTTGACTTTTCGAAGTCGGCGCACCCGTAGGCTTTTTCTTCTTCTTCGAAGATCTGTTTTGCATCTCCGCGATCGCTTCTGCAGACATCTTTCCGTAATTGGAAGTAAACTCAGGCTCTTTGTATGACGGAGCACTCGGCTCAGCTGCCGCAGAAGAGACAGGTTTCTTCTTCTTGACGATCTTAAGACCTGAACGCTTACGGTCTGTTGTCACTTTATTGATGACCGGCTTATCCGAATCACTTTCAGAAGCTTCTTCTTCACTGCTTGGTACTTCACTCTTGGTCTCTTTTTTAACTTGTGCTTCTGTTTCCGTTTTTACTTCTACAGCTGCTTTCTTCGCTTCTTTGACCGGCACAGTCTCTTGCTTCGTCTCAACATTCTCTTCTACTGCAGGGGCCTTCGTAGCTGATTCATCTTTTTTAGGAGCTTTTTTTACAACTGGTTTTGGTTTTGGTGCAGCTGCAGCAGGGTTCATGATGTAGTTCATGATCTTCTCTGCTTCGTCCGGAGAAACGCCACTGGAAGCGGTTTTGACATCAAGCCCCATCTCTGTAGCTTTGTCAACAACTTCTTTACTTTTTATGCCCAGTTCTTTTGCGATCTCGTGTACTCTAACCTTATCTATCATCAGCTCTTAGCTCCTTCAATAAACTACTAATCTCATTATGTGAATCTTTTCCGCTTTTGCAGCGGCCTGCCAGTTGTTTAACCAGTTTCGGATTCTCTATACATGTCATACAGACGTACAAACTACGCCCTACCCCGTCGTAAGCCACTATTATTTTATCTTTGCATTGCAAGCGAATCAAGTGCTTCTGTTCTAAACGTTCACGGCATTGAATGCACATTCGGATAGGAACATGTAAATTTCGCGCCATTATAACCTAATCTTTCTTATACTAACGTTCAATCTTGAGACCCTGATTATCAAAGTCCAAAGTTTTAACGACGAACTCAGGAAAGCGCTGTTCCATTTTCGCATGTATTCTTTCAGCATCTTCATCATAACACATGCTGAAGAACGTCGAACCGCTTCCCGAGAGCGTACTCATCAGAGCCCCGTTTTCATAAGCAAGCTTCTGCACGGTAAAAAGTTCAGGCAGCATTTTCATACGCTGACGCTGATGAAACCTGTCTTTGGAGGCTATACGCAGTATCTCCCAGTTCTCACTGTAAAAGGCTGCTACCAACAGTGAGGAGTGCGAAAGATTGAAGATAGCATTCTCTTTATTGTATGATTTTGGTAGCGTCGTACGCGAATGTGCCGTTGATATCGGCTTGTTCGGAATGACAACCACAGCCTTCAGATAAGGCGGTATATGCTTCATTTCTGAGAAGACTTTTCCTTTTTCTACCACTGCCGTGTTAAAACCGCCCATGACAGCCGGCGTGATATTGTCGGGATGCGATTCGTAGACAAGCGCATGGTTTAATATCCTGCGCTTTGAGACACGTACGCCTGCCGCTTCATGTGCGGAAGCGATGGCAGAGACGATCACGGCTGAAGAAGAACCAAGTCCACGCGAAAGAGGGACCTGGTTATTAAAGGTAAACTTGAAATGCTGTCGTTTTTCCGTCAGCTTATTGTAGTGATCGTTGAAGATCCCGACAAAAAGGTTGTTTCCTTTGAGTTTCGGGTTGTTTTCACCCTCTCCACGGACGGAGACAGAGTGAAAACGTGAAGGTCTTATGTCTACGGTATTTCTTAGATCAAGGGCCAGGCCAAGAGAATCAAAACCGGGTCCGAGATTTGCGCTCGTCGCAGGTACACTTATTATCATATCAGTCCTTTATGAGCAAAGGGACATAGCCTAGACATCTCTTCGGATGCCTGTATCACTTATACAGCCGGCAGGACGTATAAGGGAGCTGTCTCTTCTGAATAATCGCTCAGGTTTAGTTTATTTGGTAGTTTGAAGGGCCAATCTTGAGGCTCTTCAAACTTTTGGGTCGTAATTGTACCATTAGAATACACAAAATAAAGTTTACCGAATGCTTTTATCGGCTTATTATCGTTAAAAGTAAACGCATCTGTTCCCAAAAGTTTAATGTTGTGTACGATACAGAGTGTCTGCAAAAAGATATATGCCACCTTGATTGCCATAAATGATCCCGGACCCCGCGTATAGACAAGATTGGCTATCTCATAGTTTTCAAGTATCTCTTTAAAAAGTTCAGGAAGGGCTTCCGAACTGAATTCGGAGGATGAAAGTGTCTGAACCAGACACCCCTCCTGATAGACACCTATAAGGATCGGTGAACTCAGTTCAATGACAATAATATCGACCTTAGGCATATGCGTGGGCTAATTCCTTCGCTTCTACGCCGCTAAGCTCTACGATCTCATAGTTTTCTTTCTCTTTTAAAAGCGCTAAGGTCAGTTTATGGTTCAGGTCATGCGAGCCTGCAAAGGCTTCATAGTTACCCACAAAGTTCACGCCCAAAAGCGCCATATCACCGATAGCATCGAGTATCTTGTGACGTACGAACTCATCGGGAAAACGCAGTCCCTCTGTGTTAAGGACTTTTTTATCATCAAGGACGACGGCATTCTCAAGACTTCCGCCAAGCGCCAGACCTTTTGAACGAAGGTACTGGACCTCATGCAAGAAACCGAAAGTCCGCGCCTTGGATATCTTCTCTTTGTATTCTGCCTTAGTAAAGTTAAGCGTAAAACTCTGCTCGTCAATGACAGGATGGTTGAACTTGATCGTAAAGTCATAGTTGAGATCATTCGAAGGCGAGAGCTTAACATACTTGTCGCCATCGCGTACGATGATCTCTTTTTTGATCTTCATGATCTTTTTGGGTGCATCAAGTTCCACTGAACCCGCCTCGTCAAGAAGCATGCAGAAACTTGCCGAACTTCCATCCATAACAGGCACTTCGTCTGCATCAACGATGACTCTGAGGTTGTCGATTCCGTAGGCATAGACCGCTGAAAGCATGTGCTCGATCGTGGAGATGAAATAACCGTCTTTTCCGATGACGGTAGCCATCTGTGTATCGACGACATTTTCGGGTTTCAAAGGAATAGAAACACCAACGTCAGAGCGGTAAAACTCTATACCTCTGTCTGCTTCAAGCGGTTCGAGTCTCAAACGGACAGGAACACCTTTATGGAGTCCGATTCCTACCAAGTCTACTGGTTTTGCGATAGTTGTTTGTTGCATTATATTTCCTTGATCACAATAGCGTTTTTATTATATTTAACAAGTTTTAAATGTCCGTCAAATTGTGACTTGTCCAGTTCTTCACCGTGAAAGAGAACCGTACCCTGGCCTATTTCCTTAAGCAAGATATATTCCCCATCACACCTGATCAATCCCTCAATTATACCAAAAACCTGGACTGACTGCGAACACTCGATGACCGCACCGCTGTTGATACGTTCAAAAAAGACAAGATCGTTCTGCGCGTTTATCGCCTCACCTGAGCGTATCGTACGATAATAGACACTGACATCTTTACCCATTTCGGATTCCGAGGCACTCTCTTTCACGCTTGTCGGAACATCTTCCAAAACGGCCGTGGAACGCTTTTTACGCGTCATAAGCGTTCTCTCATTCGTATCGATGTACGCGGCATTCTGTTCATCTAGAAATGACTTCACATCCGCATCCACGTTGCCGCTTAATATCAGCAGGTGGCCCTTTATCAAAGGTGCATTTTTCGTGTAATACTCTTTGAAGGCTTCACCCTCATCGATATCAAACTCAAAACCCTTAAGGGTCTGCTGTTTTACCTTCATGACCTTCCGATCAGCTGCTTTGCATTTTTCATCACTTCGGTGATGTTCAGACGGATCCATTCCTGGTCCATCCACTCTTCAGGACGGACTTCTACACCCTGGACCAAGACACCAAAATGAAGGTGGTCGCCCATAGCATAACCGCTTTTGCCCGTATTTGCGATCTGCTCATTCGGTTTCACGCTGTCACCGGCAGCGACTTTCAAGCTTGAGCAGTGTCCATAGATCGTATATAGACCCATTCCATGATGTATGATCGGAAGGTTCCCGTAGATCCCGTTTTCTTCGGCAAAGACAGTGATACCATGGTTCTGCGTCAGTATCTCTCCCATCTTTACACTGGCAAGATCAAGCCCGAGGTGGTAAGATTCGCTTACTTGTTCATCCGAATAATAATAGAGCCTGTGATCCCCGAAACTTGCTACTTTTTGCCCGTTCTTCAGAGGATAAAATGGTTTCAGCGAGAAGTCGCTGACCATCTTGTCCGAGGTCTTGGAAGTGATCTCATGGATCACCTTCTCATTCTTTGCACGTACATCTTCATTGATGATTTTGAACTGTTCGATCGAATCCTCGACACCTTGTGTCTCGGGATAGTCATAGGCCAACTGTGCGATCTTACCTTTTAAGAACCTGTCCGAAAGCTTTATCTTTGATACACGGTAGCTCTTTGCCTTATGGTAGTAAGGGATATGCACACGCATAGAGTTACCTGCCTTGTCTGTGACTACAATACGTGCATCAAACTTCTCTTCCACTACCGGCCAAGCAACCAGTGCTGCATAATATCCTTCCGCATAAAAAGGCTGTACTTTAAAACGTTTCTTCTTATTGACTTCAATATACATATCTTCGAGGTTCTCATCATTGGCTTTAAAGATCGCCAAGGCTGTTCCACCCTTGTAAATACCATAGGAGTTTGTTATAAGAGAGACATAAGGCTTCTTCTTATCCACAATAAAACTTTTTTCAAACCCTGCCGTATTTCCTGAGAAGAAGTTCCAGTGGCTTGCATCGACGGCTGTGATAATGATCTTGATCTGCTTGTCTTTGATACCGTAACCCATCTTAGGGTACTCCACTTTAAGCTCAAGCTTGTTTTGCGGTGTCAACAATGCTTCATGCGTCAATACCTTCTCACCCGAAGATGTCACCATCTTCACCTCATAGAACTTCAGACCGCTGTCGTCTTCTATACTAATATCAAGGGGGTTTTTAAGGTTCCAGTACTGCGAGTCTGTCATCGTGATGACAGGAAGATCCCGTTCAAACATCTTGGAGTTATAGAGGTAGATGACTCCGGCGATCATAGCCCCAAATATAATTAAAAACAGTACCGATGATGAACTTCTTCTTTTTCTCAAATCTTTTCCTTTAATATATTGATTATTTTATTTTCTATCTCTTCAAGCGACTTTGAATCGAGTACAAAACCCGCTGAATGGACATGACCCCCACCTCCAAAATGAGAAGCAAGTTCGTTCATGTCCATCCCCTTTTTACTACGAAGAGACCCTTTTATACGACCGTCTTTGGTGTGCCTGAGCATCATAGCCACTTCCACGTTCACAAGGTCAAGGCTCTCATGAAGGGCCTCTTCACAATCGACCTCATACGCACCCGTCTCCTCGAAAAAGCTCTTTTCAACCAGGGTCGAAACGACTCTTCCCGAACAGTGCAGCTGCGCAGACGATAGCATCTTCGCCTTCATACGGACCGAAGCGAGCGAACGTTCTCTAAAGAGCATCTTTGTACATAAAGCATTATCCGCTCCACATTGCACCAAGTCCGCCGCCATCAAAAAAGTCCTCGCATCAGTCTTGTCCGTCGTAAAGTTTTGCGAGTCATCTACCAGACCTGCATACAAGGCAGTTGCCATCTTGGCATTGAGCTTGATATCATTGGCTTTGAAGAAATCATACAAGACCTGTGTCGTACTTATCGCTGTGGTATCGACTATATTTATACTTCCGTACTTCTCGTTTGAGACATGATGGTCAACATTCACTAAAGGGGCATCGACTTCTATACCCAAACGTTTAGCCGCCCCGCAGTCAAAACTCATAGCCAAATCATAATCTTTCGGCAGAGCCGATTTCACCTTGTCAAAAAAAGGTAAAAAAGCCAAAACTGGGTTCATCTTCTCCGTCTTGCAAAAAATCGTGACCTTTTTATGCAGGCGCAGGATGTGCGTATACATAGCAAGTGCCGAACCCATGGAATCGGCATCAGGATTAACATGGGCTATGATAAGGATATGCTTTGCATCTTCTATGGCTTTGATCAGACTGTCCATATCATCTCCCTTAATTATTTTCGGAATTATACTTTAAGATGGTTAATAGGGGGTTTAAACATTGATTTTACTGCTCTTTGATGTTTGTTAGAGAGTACCCATATTCCGATCTAAGTAGTTATTCTTAGATCGGCACCTATCTACGATTTAAGCCAAAGCAGTTACCGTTTTTTGTCCATCTTATACACATAAGCCAAGACCTCGGCAACCGCCTGGAAAAGTGCCTCGGGTATCGGTGCATCCAGATTGACTTCAGCATATAAAGAGCGTGCCAAAGGTGGGTTTTGCACGACATGGACCCCGTTTTCACGCGCTATCTTTTTGATGTTCAGCGCAATCTGATTCATCCCTTTTGCTACCACAACAGGAGCCATATCCTTGCCTTCTTTGTACCTAATGGCGACCGCATAGTGGGTAGGATTGGTGATGACGACATCCGCTGTCGGGACTTCGGACATCATCCGCTTTCGCGACATCTGCATCTGTATCTGACGGATCTTGGCCTTGACCATTGGATCTCCGTCCATGTTTTTCATCTCGTCTTTGATCTCCTGCTTGCTCATCTTGAGCTGGTCAAAGTACTGTTTGCGTACGATGACAATATCTGCAAGTGCAAAGACAAAGGTGATAAGCAGCATCACTAGTGCCAGGATGATCGCCTTGTCGCGAAGCCACTCAAGCTGATCAGGCAGAGGAAAGGCTGCGACAAGAGGAAGTTCTTCAATAAACATAAAGAAGAAGACAAAACCTATCCCCAGAGTAATAAACGACTTCAAGGTGATCTTGATCCCCTCTATCATCTTTTTCAGAGACAGAAGATTTTTGATCCCCTTGATAGGATCGATCTTCTTAAAGTCCGGAACAAGCGGCTTCGTTGTAAATAAAAAACCGAATTGGGATATCCCTGCCCCTACACCGGCTATAGCCACCAGAAGAGACAAAGGGATCACCATGATCAAAAACTCCCGCATCGTGATCAGTGCGATCTCAAAGACGAGTTCCCGGTTGAATTCCTGATCAAACATCGAATAATAAAAGCGGTAAAGATTGAAATAATGATCGACAATAAAGTCAAACAGCAGCAAAAACGCCAAAATAGCGACGAAAAGGGTAAACAGACCCGACATATCCTGTGACTTGGGAACATTGCCCTCCAGTCTGGCATCGTCTATCTTTTTCTGGGTGGGTTCTTCTGTCTTTTCCTGATCGTCTGCCATGTTAGTTGATTATGTCTAATCCATCTTCATAGACAGATCTATCCACTTAGATTGATGGATAAGTGCGCCTGAGCTTATTGCATCGACGCCTGTCTTGGCATAGGACTCTATGGTATCCAGGGAGATGTTTCCGCTGGCTTCAAGCAATACATCCGGATAATGTTCCTGTTTGTACGCGACGACTTCGCTTAAGGCTTCAGGCGTCATATTGTCACACATCACGATATCTGCTCCTGCCGCCATAAAGGCCTTTGCCTGCTCAAACGTCTCAGCTTCTATCTCTATCTTGGAGGTAAACGGTATCTGCTTGCGCGCTTCTTTCATAAAGGCATCAATATCATCTATAGTCTTTAAGTGCGTATCTTTGAGCATCAGACAGTCATCCAGGCCCAGCCTATGATTGACTGCCCCGCCCAAACGCGTCGCATACTTTTCCATGACACGCAGTTTAGGACGGGTCTTTCTCGTGTCAAGCAGTTTAGTCCCGTAAGGGGCAAGAAGCTTTACAAAGATATTCGTATAGGTAGATATAGAACTTGAATGCAAGATCATATTCAACAAGGTGCGCTCTATGCGCAACAGTGTATGTGAAGAGCCTTTGATCTCTGCTATCAAGTCACCATGTGTAAAACTTTCACCGTCATGCACATGCCAGAGGATTTCAAAGCCTTCCAGTTCCGCCAAAGCATCCGCATAGATCTCTCCGGAGAAGACACCCTCGCTCTTGGCAATGATCTTGGCACTTGAAGCTACGGGCTTTGCGATCAGAGCGTACAGGTCCCCGCGTCCGACATCCTCAGCCAAGACCTCTTTTACAAACTCTTTTATCATAATGCCATCATCCTATCAAGCGCGACTTTTGCCCATTTTGCTGTCTCGGGATCAAGCGTGATCTCATTGATAGGCGCTCCATCATCAATGGATTTTAGCGTCAGGTAGACATCTTCCAAAGTCGTCTCGTTCATCGTCGGGCATTCCGGTTTGGTGGATGAGAGGACATAGGTGTTCTTGGGACGAAGACGGTTAACAAGGTTAAACTCTGTTCCCACGGCGATCTTCTGTTCAGGGTCCGCATCCGCTATGTATTTTATGATCTGAGAAGTCGAACCAACAAAGTCTGCCATATCGCAGATAGCAGGATCGCATTCCGGGTGTACGACGATCTTGATACCCGGATATTTTTTTCTGTAAAATTTTATATCATCCACTGTAAATAGCTGGTGCACGGAACAAAAGCCGTCATAACAGATGATGTCAGCACTCGCCAGATCTTCGTCAATCCCTATGACGGCTGACTTGAGCCCCATCTGATTGGCGATGTTTTGTCCCAGGCATCGGTCCGGGACAAATAAGATCTTTTTGCCCTCTTTCAGGGCTGTTGTGATGATCTTCTTGGCATTGGAACTGGTACAGACCATGCCTCCCATCTTTCCGACTTTAGCTTTGACATCCGCATTCGAATTAATATAGGTTATCGGCAGGATATTATCACTTGAGATCCCCTGTGCATTCATCGCTTTGACCGAATCATCAAAATAAAGCGTATCGATCATCCTTGCCATAGCACAGCAGGCTATCTTGGGCATGACAACACGTTTTTCAGGGCTAAGGACCTTCACACTCTGCCCCATAAACCCGACACCGCAGAAGAGTACGAACTCAGCATCGTCGTCCATCGTTCGCTTTGCAAGTTCAAGGCTGTCTCCCGTAATATCACCCATCTCAAAGACCTCGTCTCTTTGATAAAAGTGAGCCACTATAGTAACGCTAAGCTTTTCTTTTAACGCTTTGATCTTGTCAATGAGTTCTTCTTGAGTATAGTGCAAAACATTTCCTAAATTTAAATAATTAATGCAAGTATAACAAATTTTTCACTACACTTTTGCCATCGAAACCAATTAGGAAAAATATGGAATTTCTATTTAACATTAACGGTCAGTTCTATCTGGCAGCCTACCTTATAGGCGCTATCCCATTCGGTCTTATCCTTGCCAAGCTTGTTGCCGGTGTTAACATCAAAGAATCCGGTTCACAAAGCATAGGTGCGACCAATGTCTTACGTGTGGTCAAAGAGAAGGACCCTGTCCTGGCAAAGAAACTCGGTGCCCTCACCCTGGCACTTGACGCGATGAAGGGTATGCTTGTCTTGACCCTTGCCATATTGATGCAGATGCCCGAATCGACACTCTGGGCTATTGCTGTTCTGGCTGTCGTCGGACACTGTTTCAGTATCTATCTAATGTTTGAAGGCGGCAAGGGCATCGCAACAGGATTGGGCGTACTTCTATTGATGCTTCCTATGGAAACAGGTATCGCTTTGCTCGTATGGTTTATCATGGCCAAGACACTCAAGATATCATCGCTTTCATCACTTATTGCCCTGATCGCATTGGTCCTCGCATCCTTTGTAGTTCATCCGGACATGCCGCATGCACCTGTCTTGATCATCGGTTTCATCATCATCTATAAACATATTCCCAACATCATCCGACTTGTCCGAGGCGAAGAGAAAAAAGTCATATGACCATACATATAGAAGACCTTCGATTTAAATGCATCATCGGTCTTTTGGAGTTTGAACGTCATACTCCCCAAGAGGTCATTGTAAGCCTTGAGCTTGAGTATCAGTATGCCGATACCTTCATTAACTACGCCGAACTGGCAGAAATGATTGAAACCGATCTGCAAGAGAAGCGATACGAGTTGCTTGAGACGGCTTTAAACGAACTTTTTGAACTCATTTCAACCCAACATTCCTCTATAAAACGTCTCTTTATCAAGATCAGTAAACCCGACATACTCCCTAGCTGCCGGGTCTCTGTCTCAAATGTTAAAATTTACTGAAAGAATTTTTAAATTTTTCTAAAAAAAACTTTAAAAATTTCTAAAACTGTGTTATAATCCCACAAAATTTTACCTGTGAGGACGCTGAATGCGCATTCTTATTATTGAAGATGAAGTAACACTAAATAAAACCCTTGCTGAAGGCCTTAAAGAGTTCGGCTACCAAAGTGATGTTGTCGAGAACGTAAAAGACGGTGAATATTATCTTGATATTCGTAACTACGACCTGGTATTGATGGACTGGATGCTTCCAGATGGAAACGGTATCGATATAATTGGGAACATCAAACAAAACACACCTAAGACCTGTGTCGTCGTTATCTCTGCACGTGATGACAACGAAAGCGAGATCGAAGCACTCAATGCCGGTGCTGATGACTATATCCGCAAACCATTTGATTTTGACGTACTTGTTGCCCGTCTTGCAGCACGCTTGCGTTTTGGCGGCTCTAACATCATCGAGATCGAAGACCTTATCATCAACCCTGAAGAAGAGAAGATCACCTACAAAGAGAAAGACATCGAACTTAAGGGTAAACCTTTTGAAGTCCTTACGCATCTAGCTCGCCACCGTGATCAGATCGTATCCAAAGAGCAGCTTCTTGATGCTATCTGGGAAGAGCCGGAACTGGTAACACCAAACGTTATCGAAGTCGCGATCAACCAGATCCGTCAGAAAATGGACAAACCTTTAAATATCACTACGATTGAGACTGTTCGTCGTCGTGGTTACCGTTTTTGCTTCCCTAAGGAAGTATAAGACCTCTTTTCAAAGCTGTCAGGCTTTGAATCCCCCGAACATATGCACAATAAGCTCTTCTAACACGTTTCTAATCTACTTTTGATATAATTTCCCACCTTAACACTATAAAGTAACGCTATGTTTTTATCGCAAAAAAGTATCCGCAGCCGTTTTCTTATTCAACTTATCATCGCATCTGCTGCGCTCATCTTTCTTTTCTCCTCTGTTCTTTACCTCTATATTCAGCAGTCTATATACGAAGACAAAAAACAGGAGCTGCTGCAAATCGCCCAAAGTGTTGTCTCCTATCAATCTATCAATACTGTCGTAAACGGTTCCGGTGCTGTTTTGGGTTTGAACATCGAGATGCTGGTACAACCCAAGTCGGATGCTTCTGTCCGTCTTATGGAAACAACCAATAATGACAAGGTCTATCTTAATCTTATCTACCCTTTCAACATCAATGAGCACAGCTTTATAAAGGTCACAGAAGAGATCACCAATACCAAAAGACTTTTACAGAAGATCCTAAACTCAATCTTTATCATCAATATACTGGGGTTCGTTATCATCATCATCTATGCTATCACACTCTCTACGATGCTGATCAAACCTATTAAAGCCCTGACATACCGTCTTTCTAACATGAATGAGCATCTTATAAGACCCATCAAGACCAAACAGCTTCCAATCGAGTTTCTTCCTCTTGGCCAGACGCTCAATCACCTTATCGCACGGCTTCAAAACTTTGTCAAATATCAAAAAGAGCTCTTTATCGGAACAGCACACGAGCTCAAGACTCCCCTTGCTGTCATGAAACTTAAAAATCAAGTCACATTGATCAAGAAGCGTGAACCTGCCGAATATATTGAAGCGATCAAGCTCAATAACAAGACGATCGACGAGATGAACAAGATCATCGCTGACATCCTAAATATAGGACGGCAGGAAGGTGCCCAGCTTGAAACGCCGCAAGAAGTCGATGTCATAGGATATCTAAGGGCCAAAGGACAGGACTTTCAACTTCTTGCAGAAAGCGAGGCTAAAAACCTCACCATGGATTTCAAACCGGATCTTTTTATGGCTACGCTTCAGCCCGCTCTTCTAAATCAGATCATTCAGAACTTTCTGCAAAATGCTCTAAAGTTCACCCCTTCAGAGAAGGTTGTCGTACTCAAAAGCTATCAAACCAAAAAGGGGCTGTGTATACAAGTCATCGACGAAGGCCTTGGAGTCGATGAAAGCTTTGATCATTTTGCACCCTTTAAACGTTCCGGGAACAAGTCAGGGGTCGGTCTGGGGCTCTTTCTTGCCAAAAGTGCTGCAGATGCTTTGAATGCAAAGATCAGCATCAAGAACCGTACAGACGGTATTCAAGGTGCCGTTGCAAGTCTTGAATTGACCTCTTCGTTAAGCTGTGTATTACCCTCAAATAACTAGATTCTTGAACGTGCCAATGAATTATAAAACTTTATGACTTCTAAGCAGAAGGTTTAAAATAACTTCAAGCATTCTTCTGCTATAAATCACTAATTAAATTACGGGTGCAAAAGCCCTAAGAAGGTACTAAATGTCTTTATTGATTAATGACGAATGTATAGCGTGTGACGCATGTCGTGAAGAGTGTCCTACTATGGCAATCGAAGAGGGTGATCCTATCTATATAATTGATCCGGATCGTTGTACAGAATGTGTCGGAGATTATGACGAGCCTGCATGTATTGCAGTTTGTCCTGTTGACTGTTTTGTCCCGGATAAAGATAATATCGAGACAATCGCTGAACTTAAGTTTAAATACGAACAACTACAAAACGAAGAATAGTCTTTTTTATGGCAAAACGCACAGCGGTCATCGATATCGGATCCAACTCCGTAAGAATGGTGATCTTTGAGCGTAC
>JBFEYG010000012.1:0-20787 GCA_041562275.1 Sulfurimonadaceae bacterium
AAAAACAGGTTGTGCTGAATACGCAGGCTTATAGGTGCTGTCATGTTTGCTTCTCTCCTGGCATCCGGAAGAAAGCAGTAGAAGCAGTATTAGAAAAATCTGAGCAGAAAGCACTTTCATCTTAGCATCTTTCTATGTTCAGAAGGTCAAATCGCGCATTGACCTTATCGATAATGTAAGGTCTGAAAGTGAGACAGCGGTCAACATCATTGTCAAGATTTTTCAATTTTTTCCTTGTGCGACATTTGATAAAAGACTTAAAAGCATATAGTCTATCATATTTACGTATAATCATCAATAAGTAGGGGTTATATGACTATTTGGTTTGACTTGCTGTCCGGTGACGTTTGTTCAGCATCCTTACAGATCAAGAATGCCTTGATGATATAGATAAAGGTACTGCCTTCAGACAGTTTGGAGCTTAGGTGCAAGGTGATATCAGCCTCATCAATAATGGATTTAACGATACTCATACCGATGCCGAAACCGTTTTTATATTCATCTTCGCGATAATAGCGCCCCATTATCTTTTCTGGGTTTTTAATGCCTTGTCCGTAGTCCTTGATCGAGAGTGCAACACCACCTTCTTTCGTTGCTTCTGTACGGACTTCTATGCGGCCGTCATTAAGTGAGAACTTGATCGCATTAGAGAGAGTATTGTCAATGAGACGCTGCAGTTTGGTCGGATTGAACATTATGCAGGTCGTTGTCGAAGCGGTGAAGGAGAGCTTTATCTCCTTAAGCTGACAGATAAGTTCAAAGTATTCGATACGTTCTTGGATAAACGCTTCCAGGGCTATCGGCTCAGCTTTATAGTCGACACGGTTTTGTTTGATGAGGTAATCCATGTCATTATAGATGGTCGCCAATGATTTTGTAGCAGACTTTATGCGGTTGAAATATTTGTTTTTTCCATAAATACTGTCAAAGAGGTCAACATTTACGTTGATGATACTTAAGGGGGTGTTCATCTCATGCATGGACTCCTTGATAAAGTCATCCAGTCTTTCGTTTACGCGCTTAAAAGGCAGAGAAAAACTGTTTAAAAAGTAAAAAGAGAGCAGCAGGATCAAGGTAATAATACCAAAGCCGATCAAACTGGCTTTAAACAGTAGGGAGGAATAGGATATTGCGGTTCTTGTAACAATATAATCTGCAAAAAAGTATTTTTTAGAGGGAAGCCCAGTAATAAGAAAGCGACTCAGACCTTCGCTATGGTAACCTGACATAAAAGAAGGCAGGGGTTCTTTTATCTGTGAATAGATCACTGAGAAGTCCTTCGTGTACAGTCCGGATTCATATGAGGTGGACCTTGGAAACTCAAAGACCTTGTCCGGATTATTGCCAAAGCTGCTCATAGCACTGATGATGTGGGCCTGAATAGATTTAAGTTCGACTTCGGTCTTGATCTCTTGTACATTTATCTCATGGTTGATGTAAATAGATAAAGGGGCCAAGAGGATTACAGAGACGATGAAGGTGTAGATGAGACTGTAGCGCCTTACAAACCTTTGTTCATTGACAATCAAGACGATACCCTACGCCATAGATGTTTTTAATGATATCTTTTGGCAGTTTTCTTCTAAGATTATTGACCTGCACACGTGCATTGGCAGAGTCAACATCATTGTTCCATACCAGATCGTACAAGGTCTCCAGACTTACGACCTGATTGCGATGCCTTATAAAAAGGTTAAGGATCTCACTCTCTCTGCTGCTAAGCGGCACTGTTGTAGAATCGCAGCTGAGTTCATAGGTAGTGACATTGTATTGATAGCCATGTGGAAGTTCGATGAAATTGTCTTTTGTCTTAAAACAGTTTGATTTGAGTGCTTGCTGTACTCTGAGCAGCAGTTCTATCAGATCGAAAGGCTTTTTTATATAATCACAACATCCGGTTGCATAGCCTTGAAGCATGGCATCCGCACTTGACATGGAGGTCACAAAGATCGTTGGTATGTTTTTGCCTTCATCCGCCAGCTCTTTTCGCAGAGAAAAACCGTTCCATTCACCGGGAACATTGACGTCCAGCAAGAGAAGGTCATATTCTATGGTAAATATAGCATCAAAAGCATCGTCACTGTTTTCAAACCCGTCTACTTTGTAATCTTTTGATCGTAGAAACTCTTCTATGCTCTCTTTTAGTATCGCTTCATCTTCCAATAAAAGAATTCTCATTTGATTTTTCCTCTAGAGATTTTATTTGAGTTGACATCCAATAGAAGAGATATCAGTTCCTCATGCGTATGCCCTTTTAATTGTCTTCTGAGTCTATCTTCAAGGGCGGCCCTGTCTTCTTCATGGACACACTCTTTGAGTAAAAGCAAGGTGTTGCTTGTAAGATCATTAAAGATATTTATGGAGGGATCACGATTGATCGTAGCGTAGTAAAGGTCTTTACGTGCATAGGTAAAAAAGGTATCGAGTTCTTCTTCAAAGGCACTGAAGAGTTTTAATTTCTTCTTGGAGAGTATTAAAACAAAAGAGCCGATATTTTGGCCCTTGGTATTTAAAATCGCTTTTGAAAAGTAAAAATGCTTTTTTCCTTCCATCACACCCTGGGCAAGCAGCTTTTTAATATCTGTGTGCTGCAAATAGGCGATATGATTGATATTTGCCTTTTCGTTAGCCACGATGGTGTCACCGATACGAGGACTTTTATCGAGTAATACTGCCTGGTTCTCATACGCTTCATCTAGCAAAACCAAGAGATCGACCTCGTAATGTGCAAAGTAGTTTTCTATAGAGTCAAACTTCTGTATCACCTCGACAAAGCCGATGAGCTCGTTATCTTTGATAATGGGGATAGAGGCGATCAAGACTAATCGGCGTGCGGCTTCAAATGAGAGATGAGGTGCACGGGTATGCAGCATTTCCACAAGATCAGGACGGTATTTTTTGATGTTGAGTCCTGCATCGCTGTTATCCCAGCTCCGTGCAAAGATGATAAAGTCCTTTGATATGATCTGGGTGCGGACTTTGGACCCGCTGAATGTTTCAAGGGTCTTCATATAGCGTCTTAAGATCTCATAACCCTTGGCAGAATCCTTATGCTGTATCGCTGTTTGCAATGTCTCATTTTGAGAAAGGGCAAGGGCGAAAGAGAAGGCTTTTGATTTCTCTTGCTCTATCTGTTTGTCAAGAAGATTGATAAGCACACTGTTGACTCTATTAATAAAGGCTTGTTTGTTTTGAAAGTAAAAGTAGATGATGGTCATAAGCAGGACGATGAGTATCAAAGCAAGATATTTTTGGTACAGTTTCATGTCTACCCTTTCTCATGATGATAGTTTTGCCAGCCTGGCTTGCTTGAGCATAAGCTGATTTCACAAATATTTTCTTATAGGTCTTGTCAATTCAGAGAGGATTGTATATAGTATAAGTAAAATTAATGTAAAGGTCTGTAATAAAATCAGACAAAGTCAAAAAAGTTTTTACACTTCCTTTTCGTTGTTGTCTTAAACTGCCTGCATCTATTTATAAGGAAAACAAATGAAGAGTGTTTCGAAATCAAAGTTGCTCGGTTTGGCTTTGCTGGCCTCTTGTGCTCAACTTGATGCAGCAGATTGGCTTATGTTGCAGGGTTCTCAGCCGGAGATGGTCGCACCAAAAGGTGTGTTGGTGCCTTATCGCAGCAAAGATCCAAAGGTCTGGGGATTCATACAGGCAAACTACAAACAGGACAGAGGTGATGTGTCTAGCATCAATCCGATAAGCGGGTTGGACGATGGAAAAAACAGAACACCATTTTCATTGTTGAACCCTGATCTGAAAGATCAGTCGGGATTCAATGTCTTTCGTGCGAGACTTGCTGTACGGGGTATGGCAGATAACGACAATCTTGTCAATTACTTCTTTATGACAGAGTTTGGAAACAATGCCGTCAATAATCTTGCAGGACACCGAGAGGTTGCCACATACTTTACGGATGCATCCGTGACCTTAAAACATGTTCCGTATGCAAAACTGCGTGTGGGTATGTTTAAGACTCCCGGCAGCGAAGAGGGCCTTCAGGCTGTCTTCGTCTCTCCGTATATCGAGTTCACAACGATGACAAACCAGCAGCTTCTTGAACGACAGATTACTGAGGTCGGTGCGGCACAAACGGGTGCAGCAGCAGGAGGGTCAAGCAGTGTGCATTACACAAGTACAACGGTCGATCAGCCTATTGCTGCTTTTAGAGATACCGGGGCACAGATCTTCGATACGGTGCCTATTACAGACACATGGGCAGTGACCTATGCCTACATGTACGGAAACGGAAACGGTATCTCGATGAATGGTTCAAATAAGCAAAAGACGCATTACGGGTATCTTGCTTTTGAAGACAACTTTAATGACAAACGAGGCTACTTTCATGAATCGATGAAGTTTTATGGATGGCTCCAAGATGGGAAACGTACCCTTCTCTCATCAACTGATGGTGAGGTCGATGCAAACAGAAAACGTTACGGTGTGGGGATGACCTATTACCAAAACGGTCTTCGTTTTGAAGCGGAATATATGAAGGCAAAAGGTATGATCTTTACCGGAGCCAAAGACATAGATGGGGATCCATTAGCAGAAGACTGGCAGTTCCAATACGCTGTCGGTGACGAGAACACGGCAGACGGCGGTTATGTGAACCTGCAGTATGAGATCGTACCTAAGAAGTTTGAGGTCTTTGGACGTTATGACATCATGGACCGTCTGCCAGATGACGAGAAAGCACAACGCAAGTTCAAGACCGCAACGCTTGGCTGTTCATACCGTTTCAAAGGTGCGACACGTATCGACTTCAACTATGCATTTAGAGATGCCACAGCTCCGGGAAATACCAATGCACAAACAGTATTAGACAATATGGGTGACCGTGTTTCAGTCCAATTGACTGCCGCGTTTTAAGAAAGGAAAAAATATGAGATTTAATAAAATAGTATTTGCAATTGTCACTGTTCTTATGATGATGGGCGTTCCTGTCGCCGCGCAAGATAATAGTGATACCGTTAAAGTCGTTTATCCCCTGGACTTTCCAGATGTAAAGCGGGTTCATTTCATGCTGAACACTTTGAACAATCTGGTGACACATTATCAAAAGAACCTGATCGATTACGAGATCAGTATAGCCGTTTATGGAGCTGGTCTGCAGTATGTCATGAAAGATTTTAAAGACACTGGTTTTGTACAGATGCCTTACTTGTCGTACGGAGGTCCGGTTGACAACGGAACCCAGGGACGTATTGCTGCTCTTAAGCAATTGGCCGGCGATAATCTTAGGATCTTTGTCTGCGAGAACACGATGGAAAAGAAACATGTAAAGAAAGAGCAGTTACAGACATACAGCGAGGTGACTCCGGGCGGTGTGCTCAAGCTTATTGAGCTGCAAAGGGAGGGCGCTGCTTACGTCAAGATCCAATAACACTCCACAGCCCTTCATAGCTTTATGAAGGGTCCACCCATGTAATAACACAACTTCTCCCACCCACTTTCTAGTCTTAAGGACTAGAAGACACTCTGGCCATGCGATCTATGAATACCCTGCCATCTATTCTGGGATTCAGTTACTTCTGTAAGCATCTAAAAACAAATGCATATTGTTTTGTATGCTATGGCGGAACTTTCCGAACATCCATTATAAGGCTGCCCCAAGCGTATTTTTTTGTATTTTAATATACTAAGAGGTACTGGTGTAAGCAGAGGAATAGATACGAAGAGTTTAGCTTTAAAAAGAATCATTTTTATATCTTGTTGTACCTTTGCTGTGCTGCATCGTTTATGTAATCCCTGTATCTTTTCATAGGCTTGAAAAAAAGAGAGGCGATTTTAAGAGGAAGCGTGGAACAATAGAGCTTATCCAAGAGAAGTTTAATAATCAAACAAGTAAAATAATGGGATATAGAGTCCATTACAGTCTGTGTATGTCTGAAGCAGGTTGGTGATTGTATATTTTGAAAGTATCGATTAGAGTAGAAAGAACGATTGTTAAATACCCATTGGTAACTGCCGATTCCGGGAAGAAATAAGTAATCAAGCTGACAAACTACGGAGAATAGTATAAAACGCTTACTTAAAATCGACAGTTAACAATAGATATTTTTTTCTTAATAAAACAGCATCAGGGCCTGATGTAGATCCAACCCTCCTTGACACGTTCGACGATCTCAACGATTCCCGCAGTGACAACTTCCGTATCCTCGATAAGTTCGGACAGATCGATCTTCTTTGTGCGTAATGTATTCCCACAGGCCAGAAACTCTACATTGTACTGCATCAGGGCATTGACGCGAACGGCTATCTCTTTCTCTTTTTTAAGCAGGCCGCGGACACCGTGAGAATAGGCGACAATACGCATTTGAACATTTTCAGGCCCGTACTCTTTTAAGACATTATTGGCTGAACTGAGTACATGATGGATCTCTTCATCTGTGCCGCCAATCATCGAAAAAAGTATTTGGCGCGGGGCCATAAAGCTAGGTTCGGGTTCTGCATAGACCGTATCGGCATGCATAAGCGTAGCCATCATCAAAGAAAGCAATATCAATAACTGTTTCACTTTTCATCCTTTACTCGGCTGTCCGCAATGATCTTATCCGTAAATTCATAAAAATCTCTTTGATTCCACGAACCCACGATCTTTTTTATCAGTTTCTTGTCTGCCGTTAAAAAGAAAAAGGTCGGTGTTATCTCTACTTTGAGTCCCATTGGAACCTCTCTTTGGGAGAGATTTATTTTGACCGGGATAAAGTTCTTCTCAATATATGCCGCCATCGCCTCATTCCCAAAGACATCTTTGTCCATCTTGACACAGTAGCGGCAGTTGTCTCTGATGACATCCATCATGATCATCTTGTCCGTTCTTTTGGCCTCATCAAGTGCTGCTTCCCAGGTTCGCCAGTGTACACCCTCGGCATAGAGCGATGATGCTGCGATCAGAAAAAACAACCAAACAGCGTACATGATCTTACTCATCACTCCACTCCAGCATCTGAAAAGCTGCATTGATGTTAGCTTTGTGCAAGTCATCATACATACCCTCATTTGCATAGTGCGGCATGCTTAACTCTTTGACTGCGTCAGAGATGTCCCCGCCACGATCAAGGATCGCACGGATACCTTTTTTCAGCTCTTTGAGGTAGTTTAGCGTCAACTCAAGACTCCCTCTGTCTGTACGAAGGCCGTGGCCGCCGACAAGGATCTCGATATCCATCTCTTTGATCTTTTCCAAAGCCGAGATCCAGCCGTTGATATCACCGTCGCGAAGTGAAGGCAGACGGTCGTTGAAGACAAGGTCTCCCGCAAAAAGAGCCTTATGTGAAGGGATATAGACATAGACATCATCCTGGGTATGGGCTTTTTCTTCCACTTGCATCAAGATGACCCTCTTGTCTGCTATGATTATCGTCTTGTCCTCTTTGAGCGTTCCTTGCGGCAGGACTGGAATAGTCCCACTGTAGGCTTCTTCAGAGATACGGTTTTGCATTCGTGTCTTTTGATTGACATCGATGTCATCAAAAGATTCAGAACCCAAAACAGTAGCACCGTTTTCTATATAGTAGCCGTTTCCAAGCCAGTGGTCATCATGCACATGGGTGTTGATGACATGCTTGATTGGAAGGGGCTTAATACGGCTGATCTGTTCAGACGCCTCTTTTGCGTAGAGATAAGTCGGACCGCTGTCTATGACAAGCCACTCCTTACCCATATCGACAAAACAGGAGTTGACCATATTGCCGTTGTTCTTTCTATCCATTGCCTCGGGTTTTCCAAAATAGCAATATATCCCTTCGCCCACGTTTTGTGGTTTCAGTCCATATTCAAATGCTAAAAGAAGGCTTGCCAAAGCAAGCCATAATCCGAGGTGTCTCATCTATATTTTCCTGACTAGAATAGGTAGTTGATTTCGAAACGGTATTCGTTGTATGACTGGTAGTCTTCACCAGCATCAGCCGGATTCGCATCAGCATCGATCATCGCCGCGCGGAACTTCAACTCAAGGTTAGGAGCTGAATCAAAAGTCTTTTGAACGTCCAGGTGGATGATACTTCTGTCTGTCTTCCCGATAGTTCCTGCAGCAAGTTTATCATCATCATAATCCATCTGAGCGTAGTCAAGTGATCCGCGAAGACCGCTGACCATGCCTGCTTTACCTAAGTCATAGGCACCTTTGATCATCCATGATTTCGTGTTCGCTTCCCAGTTGTACTGTGCCATAGAACGGGTATACCCACCTGTCGGGAATCCACGCCAAGGTGCGATAAGGTCGGCATCATCAGCAACGGCAGAATAGCCTGCCATAATCTTTCCTGCGCCTTTTTTAAGTTCCAAACGGGCCATCCATGCACTACCGTCTACGCTATCTGGATTACTGTAAGAAGCTAATGCGGCAGCAGTTGGTGTTTTGTCACGGCCAAGTGCTCCACTTAGTGCAGCACCACCGATGGCACCTGCTCCCTCATCCATTTGAGAGATATATCGTGCACCCGGAGTCAGTTTCCAGCCGCTGTCGCCAAGACCGATCTCGTAGTTTACTTCCGCGATCGCAGAGGAGACGAAACCGTCGATATACATACCGTCAAGGTTAACTTTAAGTCCTTTGATCGATTTGTTCTCTGCAGTCACAACAAGCATGTTCGGCTCAACGTCTTCACCGGCTGCAATAATATTCGCAACACTTAGCCCTTTGTGTGTTCCAGCATCATCTTGAGCATCCGGGTTGGTTTTCCAATCATCATAAGCGATAACACTGTGGAAGTCACGGTGATCACGAAGTTTTTGACGTGTGAAATATGCCGCTCTGAGTGTCGTATCCGCAAGGTCCTTGCTCTCGATCGAGTAACCCTCAAAGGTATTTGGGATCATCTTCGTATCGTTTGAACGCAACATTGTACTTTCAAAGATCTGACGACCGGCTTTTATGCTGGTTTTTCCAATTTTATACTCAGCATAGGCAAGAGCAAGGACATCAATATGAGCACCTGGGCCATCAGCACGAGAATAGGTATCTTTGCCAGCTTTACCAAAGTCCGCACCTGGATATGCTCCGTCTGTATTGGATGTCTCAATAGTATGTGTTGTATACATACCAGCAGTTGCACCGAAACCATTTAGGTAGCCTGTACTGTAGATCAAGCTACCGCCGACACCCCATGCTGAATTGTCTTGATTTTTAGCTGGATTCTCAGTGTCCCAGTCCCAGTGGAACATGTTTGAACGCAGGCGACCGTAGAGTACACCCTCGCTGAACATCTCATCAAATGAGCTGACTGCTTTTGGATTGATGTTGTTCACGAGAATCATATTGTTCTTTAGTTCACGCTTGTCAGTGTTTAACGCATTGGCTGACGTTGCAGCAACGAGACATGCAGCTGCTACAGCAGCTATTTTGATTGTATTAGATTTCATTTATAACCTTACCTAAATTTAATTATAAGTATGCCATAATCCTTTTTGAGATTGTTTTACGACACACTCACACACTGATGATAGCTCCCACTATCATCACCTCAGACGACCATAATGATTCAACTTATAAAATCATCACCCATGTAATACCAAACTCCCTTTAGTCGGCATCTTCCATAATATTCGTAATATACTATCGAAGATACCGGCTAAAGGTCAAGCAAGCTGTTTTAGCAGCTTTTCTTGCCTTTTTGCGGACATCCGCAGTCGTAATCAAGCAATGTGACATTGCTCTTGTTGCTGACATCAACTACCTTCTGGCGTTTGATGTAGTCACGTGTCACATCATACACCGCGCGGGTCTTCTCTTTTTGCAGGTTGCTACCCGCATTTTGAAGATTCCCGCCCCATGACGATACGATATAGGTGCGCGCAGGATCCAACGGTTTACCGCCGATCAGCAGATTGCTGATACGCTCGCCGGTCTTTCCTGACACATTGATATCATATGTGACGCCGCCAAGACGGCTCATATCCCCACCTTGCTGATAAAGCGGATTTGCATTAAATACATTGTCCGCAATATCTTCAAGTAGCGTTGCAATGCGATCACCCTTAAGTTCGAATGTATAGACATTCGGATAAGTGATCCCGCACATCTCATAGACGTTGTCCATCAAGATATCACCGCCTGATAGGACAGTTGTCCCCCAGCGGTAACCCGGTGTAAAGGAGATATCACACTTCATCTCATCCATGATGGCATCGTTGATCAACTGATCAAAGGTCGAATGAAAAGTATCACGCTTGTAAAGAAGTCCTTTTGTCTTTCCAAGGACTTCGTTCAACTCTTCATCAAACGGAGCATAAAGCTCTGCTACCAGTTTTTCACCTGCAGGATCTGCAGGGATGATGTTCGAAGCGATCGGAATAAGTTTATATTCGTAATCGTTCACCTTTCCGTTTTGGATATCAAGGTCAAGACGGCCGATGTATTTACCGTGACTACCGGCGATAACGATGACCGTTCCATTGATAACAATAGGTTTTGGTGAAGGATCATGCGTATGACCGCTTAGGATAAAGTCGATACCGTGAACCTTGCGTGCAACTTCCTGGTCAACACTGAACCCATCGTGAGAAAGGACGACGACACAGTCAACCTTATGCTCATTTCTAAGTTCGTCAACATAGTCTTGAAGTGTATCAAGACGTAGACCAAAACTCCATCCTTCGGTAAACTCTTTCGGGTTTGCCGTTGACGTAAACGGGAAGGATTGACCGATGATACCGATCTTCGCCCCGCCGCGTTCTTCTATCGTATACGGTTCGAAGATAAGTTCTTCAAACTCATCCGCGAAAGGATCATTACCGACAACGTTTTGCGAAATAAATTTTGCGTCCAGTTTTTCGATAAGCTCTTTTACACGCTCTTTTCCGTAGGTAAACTCCCAGTGCCCGACCATTACGTCTACACCCAGGTAGTTTTGTGCCTTGACGATAGCTTCACCGCCAGTCTTAAGCGCGACACCTGTCCCTTGCCATGTATCACCTGAATCCATAAAAAGGACGTTCTCTGCACCGCGTTGACGCTTGATCTCATTGATCAGTGTCTTCATGTGCGAGATACCACCCATCTTTCCGAACTTATTAGCCAAAGCATCAAAATCCATGTGGGTATCAAAATAGGCATCAAGTGAACTTGGCTCTAGTCCGTAATGTTTCGCAAATGACTCACCACATAAAAATCCCGGTGTACCAACGAGGTTTGGTGCCGAAATCAGGGTGGAAGGCTCACGCCAGTAAAGCGGCTTGATATGTGCATGTAGATCACACATATGAAGAAGCGTTACCTTGCCCTTTGCATTGAAATCATACAGATCCTTAAGTGATACAGCTGCCGGATTCTTACCCGGAACCGCTTTAGCACAGCCGCCTGCAACGGTCATAAGACCAAGCGCAGTAGCGATCTGCATAAAATCTCTTCTTGAAATATCCATGACTCTCTACCCTTAACGCTTAAGACCAGGAATAGCGATCGTATTCCCTTTTGCTTTGTCTGTGATATAGACTTCCAAAGCAACCATCTCTTCAGAACCCAAAGGAATTACTGCCAAAAGTGCATTCTTCATACACCCTTGAAAACGTCTTTGAAGTGTACGCAAAGATGACTTTGTCATACGGTATGCCGGCCATGTTCCTGCACTGTTAGCCTCTTTTGAACCTAAGTCCGGAAGTGGCTGTGTACGCAATACGGAACCGATAATATCGGCAGAGTGACAGCTCAGACATGAAAGTCCGCGTCCTCCGCGTTTAGTCTCAAATCCCTCTTTGCCCAGCGCATAAGCTTTTTTCATATGTGCATTGGCATTGACGTCAATGTTGATCTTCTCATCATTGGCGATTGACTTTGCGTAAGCAGACATTGCAAACATCTTGTCACTTTTAAGTTCAAACGGCTTGTGTCCATTCTCGAACATTAGTCCTTGTAAGACCTGGTCAAGACTGACGACACGGTCAAACTTCTTGATATAACGTGGAAACCCTGCAATATAGCTTGGAAGCTTCTCTTCGCTTACGTTGAGGAACTTTGCAAGACCTTCGTCTCCGCCGCAGAATTCTTGAAGCATCTCATTTCCCTCTTCGACGAATATCTCAGCAGGATTTGATTCAAGCATCTCAGCATACATCGCACGATCGGCGTCGCTCATCGCGAATTGTTCACCGCCAAAAGCTAAGACAGCTGACGCTGTTAATACGATTATAGTTTTTTTCATCGCTTACCCTTTTGGTTTGATTTTTGTACTTTTTTCAGTAACTTCACCCTTGTTATCTGTAAAAATAACTTTCATTTCTCCCGGTCCTGGAACCTTGAAGTTCGTTGTGAAAAGTGGGTTTGTAGAAAGTGCTTCCCATATGATCATCTTCGTGATGAGTTGATCATTGAACAAGAACTTCACCTCAGTAATATAATCTGCCGGTACTATTTGGCCGGTTTTTTTATCTTTACGTACACCTGTCTCCATCGGATGCATTACCATGAAGTCTAGTTTTACGATATCGCCCGTTTTGTATTTCTTAGGTTTGATTTTCAACAATGATTTTCTTTGTGCCATGTCTAGCCTCTCTTAATATATTTTTTTGTTTTGTTTTTTAAACGGTGATCAACCGCATCCGCCGATAGTAACTTTTACATTTTGTGAAGCACTTAAGAAGCTTCCGTCACTCATCTCAACGATAGCAACAACGTCTTGTGTCCCGCCAAGTTTGATACGTGTACCAAAAAGGGCCTTTCCGTTTGCCGGTGTTAAAAATACATTGGCACAACGTGCGTTAAAGTTCTTTGTCGCAAGTACGTGAATCGCTTTGACATAATCATTATCCGTCATAGGGCTTTCTACCGTTACTTTGATCGGTACAACAGCTCCGTTTTCTGCAATTTCAGGAGCCTTTAGCTCTACTTTGCTTGAAGCTGTCACAGCTTTACCACCTGTTATAGCCTCCAGTGCTGCTGCATAACTCATTGCATTCGCACTCTTCGGTGCCTTGGCTTCTTCGGCCATTACCATTGACGGGACAACTGCAGATGCGGCTAACGCTGCTCCACAACCTTTTAAAAATAATCTTCTTTGCATTTTCTCTCCTCTACTTTTTCTTAGATACGATATATGATGTCATGTCGCACATCTCTCTGTCCGTGAACAGACCTGTTGTCAGATTGATCGTCATATGAGTATCTGCATTGTCGATACGTGCATCTGCGATTTTTTGATAGACCCAGGCGTAGTCACGTGTTTTGGTGTCAATAAAAAACTCTTTGTATTGAGTCAGGTCAGGACCGATATTACCGGCACCTTTTGCGCCTTCTATATTGTGACAGGCTACACAGTTTCCATACTGTTTAAACTCGCCGTTAGCCAGCTTTTTTGCCAGGCCTTTAGGAAGAGGACCTTTTGCTTTTTCTCCATTGAGATTGTGAAAAACAAACTTTCCGCGTGCTATAGCATCGGGATCAGTCGTTATACACCCTGCTGGCATTGTGTATTTTTTTGCCGGACCGAGTAGATCTTTTTTTATGATCTTTGTTGCATCAGGTGTTTCTATCACACTGCGCAGATCAGTAGCAAAAGAACTAACTGCAATGCCTGCTGTTACTACCAATGTCACTAACTTTGTCATTGACACTCCTTTAATTGATTTGGGTAATAGTAACTCTCTAATGTAAAAATAGTGTAAAAAGAAAATCTTATAGGTATAAAAGAGGAGTGATTCTACTGTGCAGACAAAAGAGTATGGGGAATATGGTAGCTAAAGCAGCTTCCTTCACCAAGCTTAGAAGTGACTTTTAGCTCTATGCCTGCTTCGTCAATGATCTTTTTCACGATGTTCAAACCGATCCCGAAACCGCCTTTTTCACTTTTTTCGCGGTAATAGCGATCAAAGATCATCTTCGGTTCGGCAATACCGATCCCCTGATCTGCAAAGCTGAGAAGACATCCGTCTTCATGTTCTTCGAGTGTAACGGTGATCGTTGTGTTCTCATGGGAGTATTTGATCGCATTGGAAAGTGTATTGTCCATGAGGCGCTGCAGCTTGACACTGCTGCATGCCATCACCCTCTGGCACTTGATCTGCAGGTCGATGTAGATGTTTTTCATAGCGGCGACTTCATAAAAATATTCGACCCGTTCTCTCAGGTATTCATCCAGTTGTATCTGCTCCGTATCAAATGCTTTTTTCTCTTCGCGGATAAGGTAGTCCATATCATTGTAGATGTTGGAGAGTGTCTTTGCAGCAGCTTTGATCCGTCTAAGATACTTGTTTTCAGGATTTTTGCGATTAAAAAGGTCGATATTGACGTTGATAATGCTTAATGGCGTGTTTATCTCATGCATCGAATCTTTGATAAAACTGTCAAGTTTTTCGTTTACCCGTTTAAAGGGAAGGGCAAAACGTCTGAGAAAAAACAGAGAGAGTACAAATACGACAACGACGATGGAGAGGAGGAAAAGCGCGGCTTTTTGATAGACGCTGATATAAGAGAGCTCATTCCCTATAATGAGGTAGTTCGCATTGAAATAACGGTGCTCCGGCAGAGGCATGATGTAGTAGACATAGCCGTTTTGCTTATGATAACCGGGCGAGAAGGTCTCCATAGGCTCATGTATCAGTGTAAATATAGGGTTGAAGTGACTGTCATACAGACCGGCCTCAAAAAGTTGAAAACGGGGAAAGTTGAATGTCGGTTCGTTGCGGTTGCCGAACTCTTCCATATTGTGGATGATGGTCCTTGCGTTCTGCTTGAGCATCAGTTCATTCTTGATCTCGTAGACATTCTTCATGTATACCATATAGAGATACAGGGGCATCAGCAAGACTATGGCAATGAAGAGCGTGTATAAAAAAGCATTCTTGATCGCATATTTTGTATCGTTCATCACTTTATTCTTTCATAGGTATGATGTACCCGATACCGCGGCGGTTTTCTATAAACTCAACAGGGACTTTTTTTCTCAGGTTATTGATCTGCACACGGATATTGGCAGGGTCGACATACTCTTCCCAGATCTCATCACAAAAGGTCTCTATCGAAACGACCTGGTTCTTGTATTTGAGCAAAACGTCCAGCAGGGAGTGCTCGGTCTTGCTCAGACTGATCTTGTCTCCCTTATAGACAAGACTGAAACTGCTTGTATCGTAGTAGAGGTCTTCTGCCAGGGTGAGGATAGACTCATTGTTGTGATAACAGCTTTTGATTACCTGTTCAATACGCAGCTGCAGCTCCAGAAGGTCAAAGGGTTTTCGGATGTAGTCGCAGCACCCGACCGTATACCCCTTCTGCAGATAGTTCATGTTGGTCATGGAGGTCTGAAATATAGCAGGTGTCTTGATCCCCTCATCGCGCAGGTCCTTGAGCAGTTCGAATCCGTTCCGTCCCGGAACACTGACATCCAGAAGCAAGAGGTCATAGACCGTAGTATAGACCGCATCATAGGCCTCTTCGCTGGAGGTAAAGCCGTCCACCTCATAGCCGATATCATTTAAGAACTCTTCGATGCTTATGCGCAGGGCATATTCATCTTCTAACAGTAATATTTTCATTTGATCTCTCCATTGATCTGTCGGGACATATTGTAGTTTAGTATCAGGCTGATCAGCTCCTCTTTGGAATAATCACCAAGGCGGTCCCTCGCTTCATCCATAAACAACTCTCTGTCTTCTTGGTCTACGACATCTTTCAGATAGAGCAGTTCTTTGTCGTAATTACTCTGGTCACCGGGTTGATAATTGTATTTCTTTTTGGTGATCTCGTAAAGTTCGCTGCGGGTAAAATTGATCAGAAGCGAGAGTTCGTCATCCTTGGACGCAAAATACTCCATCCGTTTTTCAGGCATGACCATGACAAAGGCACCGATACTCTCTCCTACACCATTAAGCATGGGCTCGTAGAAGAAGTATTTTTTATTCAGATGTGTCATCTTTGTCTGACGGAGTTTTTGCATATCCAGTTGTTCCAAGTCCTCAATATAAGCCTGGCTGTAATGGCGATTGGCGATAATGTGATCGGTTCCGACATAAGGATTGTCCTGCATAAAGATGGAGATGCCGTAAAACCGCTCGTCCATCAGTATGTAGAGTTCAATACCCATCTGACGGAAATAGTTGGTGGTGTTTTCAAAAAACTGCAATATCTCTACAAAGCCGAGTATCTGCTCTTTTTTGTAGACAGGTACGGTTGCTTTGATACCCAGACGACGTCCGGCCTCAATGGCTGAACGGGGTTTTTTGTTTTTTAGGAAGTATTGCAGGTCGGGACGGTACTCATCAATGGGCATTCCCGCAAAGGTATTGTCCCAGCTGCGTGCGAAGATAAGATAATCACCTGAGAGAGGATCACTTGTGATGATCTGGGCCCGTATGATGTCATGGGTATATTGTTTGATGGAGTGCATGAGTTCTGAGAGTATGGCATACCCTCTCTCTTCATCCTCCTCTTCCATAGCCTTTATCAAAGTGTCATTGCCTGAGAGAAGCAGGGCATATCCAAGTGCAGTCTCTTTCTCTTTGTCAAGTTCGGAACGCAGTATAGACGAGAGCTGATCGCTGATTCTCTTGAGTGCGATGAGATTGACTTCTTGTTTTAATTGAAAGTTTAAGAGGACAAGAAAGAAGAGGGAGAGGATAAAGAAGATAATGATATTTTTAGTGTTAAACAATCTTTACCCTTTGATCTGTGTAATGCTGGGGCTTATTATATTGCAATTTTAGTTATTCTATACTGATAGGCCTGAGCTCCCGATTCATAGGAATGAAAACTGGGAGGACAACAGGGAAGAACTTCATGCGATACGATGTCATGAAGCTTCTTCTGGCTTATTCTGTCGCATTCTTTAGGATGTTTTCAAAATCTTTTTGTGCCTTCATAAGCTCTTTTTTTGCATTTGCATCCGTTACATGCGCACTGCTCATCCAGTTGTATACACTCGGAAAGCCCATGACGATCTTGTCACTTCCTTTTTCCTTGTAAAGCATCATCGTACAAGGAGCAAAGGCAGCAGCCTGAGGACGAGTCTTGGCGACATTGTAGATCACCTTTAGCTTACAGATCGAGTAGGTGTCATAGATATCAAAAGGACTCTCTACCGTTTCTTCTTTTGTCAGGATATAGTTGTAGTCTGTAAAGTTTGACATCACAAATCCCATAGGCTTGAAACCGTCTTCGATGACCATGCCTAACTCTTCTTTCGCGTCTGTCCATTCATCAGGATCGACTTCGAGCTCATAGATAGACAGCAGTGATCCTTCTGCCGGGAGAGGATTGTCGGTCTCTATCATGATCTTGGCGCCCGGCATCGCTTTTGTAAGCGAAGCGATCATCTTCTTTTCGATCTCTGCCAAAATAGGCTCGACATCTTCAAGTCCCAAGATCTTCGACTGGGCCGCCGATGTCAAAATCGAGACATGAAGCTCTTGGTCGCCTTTGGCTTGATAGATACCGACTCCCATCGGTACGAATACACCTGCATTAGGAATCTTTTTCACCAGTTTTTCACTAAGTTCCGTATGAAAGACTGTCAATAGATGAAAGACATCAAAGTCGCTCTGCTGAAACTGGATAGTAAAGGGACCTGTCATCTCGCTGTTGGCAGAGATGTAAAACCCGTCCGCTTCGAGCTGTTTCTCTATGCGCTCCGGCAACGCTTTTTTATCACTGTTTTGCACAGAGAAGATACGCAGATCTCCCTTGGCTGAATTGTCTGATGCAAGAGCGGACTGTGTAAATCCGATTAGACCTGCTATCAAAAAGAGAAGATAGACTAGTTTTGAACGATTACGCATTTGATATTCCTTTGTTTATTGTTTTTTTGCTTATGTCAGTTTGAGATGGGGATATAAGCGAATCCCTCGTTTTGTTTATCAATCAGGCCGACTGTAGACGTAGGTACGACCTCTACAAAGTCGTAGATGTCTTTTTTCTCGAGCTTGTTTTTGTTCATACCCGCGGCGCACATTAAGAATTTCACTTCGTAGGTCTCATTCAAGGAGGCAATACGTTTGCTGAGTGCATTGTGTGCTTCAAGCAGCTCCTTCTCTTTGCTTAAGAGAGGATGTTTGGTATCTTTTACAAAAAACTTGTACGCACCGCCATGGATCACAACGGCGACTTCAAGCTCCTTGAAAGTCCCTTCATAATGTGCTTTATGCACTGCGACCCCTTTGAGTACTTTTCTCTCAAAGACTTGAAGATCACTTGTTGTAAGGTCGAAGGCAACTTTAACAACGCTGTCGTCAGCCTGCAACATTCTTAAAAAGACCAGCAATATGATAAGTGCTCTCATCGAGTCTCCTTGTATTATGATATAGCAATAGTTTAGCGTTAAAATGTAAAAATAGTGTAAATATATACAGCAGGAAGCGCGTCAAAAGAGATGCGATTCTTAAATGGATCTCTCTGTTTTTTTTGTATATTCGGATATATATTATATATACGTTATAGTTCCATATCTAAAAAAAAAATTATACCTTTTGGACAGTTGCAATGGAAAATCAAACACTTGAAGAACTAACACGTAGACTTACCGAGCTGACTGCAGTTCATGATGAGCTGGGTGAAATGGAAGCCCACCCTCAAGATGCTGCAGATATACTGGAAGATATCTATGCGCTTGATTCTGAACACTTTCTTTCCATAGTATCGACTATTCCTCATGAATACCTTGCAAAGATCATGCTTGAACTTCCAGAGAAGTTGAAAGAGACACTCTACAGTCTTTTCAGTCCGGAAGAGCTTGCCAGCATAACGGCCCAGCTCTATACGGATGATGCAACGGAGATGATCCGTGATATCGAAGAGATGGATGAGGGAATGGCCTCTGAAGTCATGGAGAACCTGGAGGCTGAAGACCGGGAGAATATCGAGCTCTTACGCTCATTTAATGATAACGAAGCCGGCTCTTACATGCAGACGGAGCTTTTCAGTGCACTTAAAGAAGAGAGTGTCGGTAGTGCGATGAAGCGTTTGAAACAGATGAAGCGGGATGAAGAGATCGACAATGTCCATCAGCTCTATATCACGAACAAGAAGAAACATTTTGTCGCTTCTATACTACTGGAAGACCTTATTATGTATGGCCGTGACGACACCTTTGGAGAACTGGATGAAGATGACCTGCACCACCTGAGTGTGAATGTCCATGAGGATATCCATGAAGTTGTCAATATCTTTGAGAAGTACGATATCGCCGTTTTACCTGTTGTCGACAATAAAAACCGCTTGCTCGGACGCATCACTTCGGATGATATCTATGATGTCATCGAGAAACATGCCACGGAACAGATCTATCACCTTTCGGGTGTTAAAGAGAGCGTTGAGAGCGAAGAGAAGTTTTTTCAAGTCGGCAAGCAGCGTGCGATCTGGTTGGGAGTCAACCTGGTGACGGCTATAGCCGCCTCACTGGTCATCGGACTCTTTGATCAGACGATCCAGACACTGGTCGCCTTGGCAGTATTGATGCCTATCGTTGCTTCCATGGGCGGCAATGCCGGCACCCAGTCTCTTGCCGTTACCGTGCGCCAGCTCTCCATAGGCGATATTGCTTTTGAAGATGCAAAGGCAACGATCATCAAAGAGACGATGCTGGCACTGTTCAGCGGACTGATCTTTGCCGTGGTGATGGGGATCGTTGCATATTTCTGGTTTCATATGCCGATGCTGGGTGTCGTTATCGGGATATCCATGGTCGTCAATCTGCTGTTTGCAGGTTTTTTTGGGGCAGTGATCCCGATGCTGTTGACCAAAATGGGATCTGACCCCGCTATCGGCAGCAGCGTTGTTCTGACTACCGTGACGGATGTAGTCGGCTTTTTCAGCTTTTTAGGGCTGGCAACACTTATCTTATTATAGGAGAATATATATATGTCTGAAGACCCCACTATACAAGAACCATCAATACAGCCTAAATGGCAATATTGGCTTGAGGATTATTGGGATATCGTTCTTGGAGTCATCGCGATCATCTTTGCGATTGTCCTGCACAAAAGCGGCAACAGTTATATGGCAACACTGCTTGCGGCTTTGGGTATAGCCTGCCTTTCGCTTACTGTCTCAGAGATCGCAGAAATCCTTTCTGAACGCCTTCAGGAACCTTATGGAAGTTTTGTATTGACTTTCAGCGCAGTCATAGTAGAAATCGTCCTGCTCTATATCATCCTGCTTGAAGCGGTTCATTCGCCAGAAGTCGTCGAGACGGTCAAGGGCGGTATCATCTCTGCAGTCATAGTCGATATGAATGTCCTTTTGGGTCTGGCTGTCTTTGTCGGCGGTCTGGCTTTTACGGAACAGCAGCATAACAAAGAGACCTCCAGCGCCTATACGACTATTTTGATGGTAACGGCGATCGCCCTTCTTGTTCCGAGTCTGCTGGATCAGACAGAACATGGCGAAGATGTTTTACGTAAAGCCAGCATGTTGATCGGCGGACTTTTGATGTTCTTTTATGTCATCATCGTCATCTTTCAGACCCGTACGCATACGCACTTTTTTCAAGCGACCGCGCGCAGCCGTATCTTTCGTATCAAACGCAAGATGAACGAGACGGATGTTGAAAATGTGGACACCGGGTATATCTTTGAGAAGTTTAACAACCTGGGTATCTTTGTCATGATCTTTATTTTGATCGGTGTGATCGCCCTGGGTGCAGAGGTCTTTGCCAGCGACGGGATAAAGATGGCCAGAGATTTTGGAATCTCTACAGGATTGGCAGGTCTGATCATTGCTATCATCAGTGTCTTCCCGGAGATATTTACCGCTATCAAAGCAGCCAAGAACGATCAGATCCAGCGTGTCGTCAATATTGCTATGGGCGCCTCAACAGTCTCTATCTTGCTGACAGTACCAATCTTGCT
>JBFEYG010000013.1:0-20507 GCA_041562275.1 Sulfurimonadaceae bacterium
CATTCTCCTCCAGTATATCGTGGGTGAGTTTTCCGCGGTTTGAGAAAAGTTCTATTTTCTGGATGATCAGACCCAGCGCATTTAAAGGCTGCCTCCATTGGTGGGCAATATTGCCTATCATCTCTCCCATTGAGGCCAAACGGCTCTGTTGTATGAGCATCTTGCCTTGTTCTGAGCGTTCTTGAACGACTTTGTTGACCTGTTCCTCCATCTGATGAATATAGGTGTTGATATCGCTGGCCATTGAATTAAAGGTGTGGATGACCTCTGAAAGTTCATCTTCGCCTTTGCTTGGGACATGCACATCAAAGTCTCCTTTGGCCAGCATCACTGTGGCCTTATGCAGGGCATCAAGTCGTCTAAATACGAGAAAGTACATCAAAAAGGATAAAAATACGACCATGACAGAGATGGTGACGATATTCATAATGGCTGTTCTTAGGATGTCCTTCTGTGTTTCCAGATACTGCTGTGTGACATCAAAGACAAGATGAAGTACTCCCGTGTTCCTGGGGAGTACTTCCCCTTTTTCAACGGGCAGGTCAATGGGAAAATACGCGCTGACATGATGATATTGTTCATGATATACGATCTCAGAATATTGATCTTTGATGACCTTGTAAGCCGAAGAACTTTCAAACTCCTCTTGAAGGTCATTCGCATGAGCGGGAATGAATCTTGAGAACATCGGGTGGAGCTTGTTGTTGTAGATCCCGACTTGATCGAGTGTCTCTGCCATGTAGGGTGCAGTAAGACTGATCATCTTCTGTTTCGTGAAGCCGCCGCTTTTTACCTCGAATGTAATACGGCTGGCCAGTCGGTTGCCGGTCACTTTGGCCTGCTCTGTAGCATGCCTGATCATCTTTGCATATTCATCGCCCATATGTATATACGTTTGAATACTTACCAGAAACACGCCTGTGATAAAGATCAGCAAAGGAAGAAGGTATTTTAAGGGCAGCTGCATCTTTACTTCTTGATCGCTTCGATGATCCGGGAGTCCAAGAGGGGCTCAACGTCGATCTTCTTCTGAAGGCTTCCTTTAGTGTACATAAGTTCGGCCAGCCTTTTCATAGGTTTTAGCAAGGAACCGTCTTTGACGAGCATCTTGACGTTCTCATCTTTTGAGGGGATGATCAGGTCCTCGTATCCTTTTTGAAACTCTTGAACGTTTGTAGACTCATTTTTGGACATCTTTATCATCATGTCGTCATAGTTCGCTGTGATATGCTCAAGCGCCTGGAACCACCCCTTGGAGAGGTTTTCAAGGTCCTTTTGCCTCTGCTGGATGGTCTTGTCATTGGTGACAAGGACATCTACGATCTCATAAGGGATGCGCGAACTGTCAAAAAGAACATGGGCGCCTGCTTTGATAAGCAGAGATTTTGAAGGCTCATAGGTCACTGCGGCATCGATCTCATCATTTAAGAAGGCCTGCTCCTGAACATTTATCTCTACGGACTTTAGTTGTATGTCTGAGGTCTTAAGATGGCCTTGCGTGTAGTCAAGGGCCCTTTGTATCACGTAGTCGCCCAGTGCGCTGCCTTCTACGCCAAGCCGTTTTCCCTTGAGGTCATCAAGCGTCTTTATCTCTTTTTTCGCGACGATGGCATCCGCACCGTTGGAGATGTCAAGGACTAAAAAGATACGGGGTTTGTCTCGTACCTCTGCATAATGAAACACTTCATCCGCGGTAAATGCAGCGACGTCTATGATGCCGTCTCTCAAGGCTCTGAAAGACTCTGTTGGTGTAGCAAAACGTATGATCCTGACCTCTGTTCCCTGGTAAAAGCCTTTTTCAGCAGCAAGTGCAAGCGGTTCATAACCGGGCCAGGGCGAGATCCCTACCTTTAGCAGTTGGTTTGAGGGCTGTTCACAGCCAGCAAAGAATATTGCGGCAAAGAGGATCAAAAATGTTTTTAATAGAGGCATCCTATTGTTCCTTATTGAGATTAAAGCTTAAGACAAAACGGGCGCCGTAGGGCGTGTTGTCCACCTCTATGGACCCATTGAACCGAGTTTCTACGATCTTTTTGACGAGGTATAGACCGATGCCGTTACCGTCTGGTTTGGTCGTAAAATCGATGTTGAAGATATTGCCGATGTCATTCTCAGATATGCCGCCTGCATTGTCTTGAATGATGATCACGCCTTTGTCATCATCCTTGCAGATATTGATACGGATGTGTGCATCGGCTCTTTTTTGACCGTCAAAAGCCTCTTTTGCATTGTTGACTAGGTTAAGGATGACCTGTTGGAACTCGTTTTCAATTCCATGCAAAGAGAAGTCGTCTTTGGCGTCAATATCGATTTGGATGCCAAGTGCTTTGAAAGACATATCAAGGAACATGGCGATCTCTCTGGCCACCTTTGAGATGGAAAATGTTTTTGAAGCAGCATCCGTTTTATAGAAGCGCAAAAAGTTGTCCATGGTCTCACTCAGAAACTTTACCCTTGTTGTCCCTTTTTGTACAAAGTCATCGATATACTCTTTTGTCAAAGGATGATACGCATACTCCATACCAAGGTCTTCGATAAGAAGATTAAGGTAGTGCAGGGGCTGTTTCCATTGATGGGCGATGATGCTGACCATCTGTCCCACTTCTGAAGACTTGTTCTGCTCGATGAGCAGGGCCTCTTTCGCTTCGCCCAAGGCTATCTCTTCATCCAAACGGTCTTCCAGGTAGCGTTGGTAAGCCTCAAGCTCTCTTTTTTGCATCAGACGTTTTTTGACAAGTTCAAAACGGTCATGCAGCTTGTCCAGCATCACGGGCTTTAGCAGATAATGTTCGACACCCAGGCTGATGGCTTCCATAAGGTACTTTGAGTCTTCAAAGGCAGAGGTGATGATGATAGGGATCTCTTTGTCTCTCTCTCTGATCTTGTGAATCATCTGCAGACCTGACATGACAGGCATCTTGATATCGGTGATGATGATATCGGGAAGGTCGTTTTCGAACTTCTCAAGTCCCTCTTGCCCGTTAGAAGCCAACTGTATTTTATCGACATACAGCTCAAGGATTTCTACAAACTCTTTTTGAATATCAGGCTGATCTTCGACATACAGAACAGAGATATGATTGTCGATATTGATGGAATTAAAGGGTTTCAACAGGCGACTCCGTTTTACCGTCAAAGCTCTCTTTGATAGAGAGAAAATCATCCAAGTTGTTGAAGAAAAGGTCGATCAATTCCGGATCGAAATGTTTGCCCCGTCCCTCTTTGAAAAGTTCAAGGATCTGCTCAAGAGGCCAGGCTTTTTTATAGACTCTGTCATGCCCCAGTGCATCAAAGACATCGGCAATGGCAGTGATACGTCCATACAGATGGATGTCTTTGCCTTTAAGGCCTCTTGGATAGCCGGAACCGTCCCATTTTTCGTGGTGTTCCATAGAGATGATAGCCGCTGTCTTAAGCAGAGGCTGCTGCGATGCCTTGAGCATCTCATAACCCAGTTCGGCATGCGTCTTCATGATCTCGAACTCTTCTACACTCAACTTACCCGGTTTGTTTAAGATACTGTCAGCGATTCCGACTTTTCCGATGTCATGCATAGGCGAGGCCATCTTGATCTCTTCGGCTTCTTCAAGCGGAAGACCGCATTTCAGGGCCAAAAGTTTTGAGTACTCCGCGACGCGTTTGACATGGTCACCCGTCTCTTTTGATCGGGTCTCTCCGATAGCTCCCATGGTGGAGATGACTTCCTTTTGCGTAGCGATGATCTCGCGGTTAAGTTTGATCTGCTCAGTGATATCGACATAGAAACAGAGGACTTCGAGGGGATTGCCCTGCGTATCGAGGATCGGGATGAACGAAGAGATAAGATAAACAGGTTTGCCTTGGCTGCCTTTGTGTTTGATCATACCCTGCCAGCTTTTCTTCTGTGTTATCGCTTCGCGTACCTCTTTGTCCAGCGTCTTGGTGTAGGCATCATCGACTAAGGTAAGATAGGAAGTGCCTATGACCGAAGGTTCATCAAGACCCAGTAATGCTATAAAAGCATCACTGGCGATAGAGATCTCACCGTCGATCGTAGTGCGGCAGAAAAGGGTGCTGTGTTTAAGAGCGTTCTCATACTCATAGATAAACTGTATCTTTTCTTCAAGGGTCTGCGCACTTGCATGAAGCTTGCTTTCGAGCTGCAGTTTATCCAGTACTTTTTGGGTGACATCGTGGCGTATCGAGATAAACTCTTCTATTTCGTTATTCGCGTCTAAAACGGGGATGATAGTCGAGTCGACATAATAGGATGAGCCGTCTTTTGCGCGGTTCAATACCGTCCCATGCCACTCTTTTTTTGCCAGTATAGTAGACCATAGGTCTTTGAAGAACGCATCTGACGTGTCGGGATGACGAACAATGCTGTGAGAGTTTCCGATAAGCTCATCTTTTGTGTAGCCGCTGATCTTGGAAAAAGAGTCATTGGCATAGGTGATAATACCATTGATATCAGCTTTGGATACGATAGCGTTCTTGTCTACGGCTTCTTTGTATTGGGATAAAAGCTTTTCGCTTCTTTTAAGACGTTTTGCATTAAGGACATTAACGGATACCTTTTCCAAGGTAGCGAAAAGTTCTTGAAGGTTGATAGGTTTTAGAAGATAGTAGTGTATCCCCAGTTTGATCGATTCCATCAGATAATCGGTATCGTTAAAGGCAGAGGATATGATAATAGGCATATTGGGATTGATCTGCAAGATAGCACGGCTCATATCTAATCCGTCCATCACAGGCATTCGGATATCAGTGATCACGATGTCTATTTCATGTTCTTGAAACAGAGCAAGCCCTTCTTGGCCATTTTTTGCAACATGAAAGGTATTGACCTCTTCTGCCAGGATCTCTACGAATTCATCGCGTATGATATGTTCATCCTCAACATACAGGATATTGAGCTCATTCAAAGGATTGTTTGCCATGTGTTTACCTTAATAGTTTAGACATTATATTATAAAACAATATGAAAAAAATAAAAAGTGGATAAAGGAGTACAAATCAGAGTAGATGATACCGTATTGCGTATGTTACCAGTTCTGCGTTGCTATTCATCTGCATCTTGTCCAGGATGCGTTTTCGGTACGTGCCTATCGTCTTTGGTCTGATGTTGTACTTCGAGGCAATATCTGTAGGTTTTATACCCTTTGAGATATCGATAAAGACATCAAACTCCCGTTGAGAGAGGGCATGGTGCAGTTTTCCTTCTACTAATGTTGAAGAGAGGTTGGCGTCTATCTTCTCAAGGATGTCGCTGTATAAGAAAGGCTTGATGATATAAGCATCGATCTTCAGGTCGATCGCCTGCAACAGCGTCTTTACATCGCTGTAAGCAGAGATAAAGATCGCCAGGACATCCGCCGCCGCGTTTTTTCTGATCTCCTCAAGCATCTCGATTCCGTCCATGCAGGGCATCTGTATGTCGGTCAAGATGATATCGGGTTTGTACTTTTGATAAAGTTCCAGCCCTTCACATCCATTCTCGGCCTCGTAGACATACTTAAAGTCGAGTTCGACCATCGACTTTAATACCTCTCGTGCATCCTTCTCATCTTCAACAATTAAAATGGTAAGATCGCTATAGGGATTAAGGGTATTCATAAGAGTGATTGTAGCAAAAAAGTTTTAAGAAGATTATGTATTAAGCACTAAGGGCGGAAGAAGGTTTGATGAAAAGTTTGATCCTGTCTATAGGACAAAAGCCTTAAAGGGCTTTTGTCATGATGCGGTTCATACGTGAGATGAATCCTGCTGTGTCTTCGATCTCCATTCCTTCAAAGATCTTCGCCTGATCAAGAAGGACATGTGCAGCGTCATTGATAAGGTTCTGATCTGCAGAGTCTTTGAGTTTGGTAAGGATCTCATGCTTAGGGTTGATCTGAAGGATCGGTTTTACCGGCGGGATGTCTGAAGGATTGCCCATCTGTGCCATCATCTGTGCCATCATATAGCTTGGATCCTCTTTGTCGATACGCAGACATACCGGAGAGTCTGTAAGCCCCGAGGTGATCTCGACATCTTTGACACTCTCGCCCAGTGTCTCTTTGAACTCTTTTAGAAGGGTGTCAAACTCTTTTGTCGTCTCCTCTTCCGCTTTTTTCTCCTCTTCGCTCTCTTCGAACTTCGCATCGGAGACGTTTACAAACTTATACTCTTTGTACTCGTGTACCATCGGGAAGACGATCGTATCGATCTCTTCGTTCAGGATAAGGACATCGATGTCTTTTGCCTTGAAACGTTCCAATGAAGGAGAGTTTTTGAGCATAGAGAGTGCCATCTTTCCTGTAAGGTAATAGATCTCTTTTTTCTCTTCGTCCACATTCTTGACAAACTCTTCGATCGTCGTCTTTTTATCAGACTTGAGCGTGTTAAACTGCATAAGTTCAAGCAGTTTTTCACGGTTGCCCATGTCAGAGTAGATACCTTCTTTGAGGCAGTTGCCAAACTGAGCATAGAACTTGTCGTACTTCTCACTGTCTTTTTTCATCATCTTGGCAAGGTCAGAAAGGACTTTCTTGACCGAAGCGTTCTTGATCTTTGCCATGACCGGATTGGACTGAAGGATCTCACGGCTTACATTCAGCGGAAGGTCTTTTGAGTCGATCACACCGCGCAGGAAACGAAGATAGGTCGGCATAAGCTCTTTTTCATCATCCGTGATGAAAACACGGTTGATGTAGAGTTTGATGCCTGTCTGATAATCCACACGGTAAAGGTCCATAGGCGCTTTTTCAGGGATATAGAAAAGGGTCGTGTACTCGATAGCACCTTCTGCCTTGTTGTGCATCCATGTGATCGGTTCGCCGGAGTCATGCGAGATGCTCTTATAGAAGTCTTTATACTCATCATCTTTGATCTCGGACTTTGAGATCGTCCACAGTGCATTGGCACGGTTGATCTGCTCGTTCTTGATCTCTGTAGATGCCGGTTTAATCTCTTTGCCTTCATCATCTTTCTCAGCAGCCACATAGTGTTCTTTGTCCATAAAGATAGGGAAAGGGATGTGGTTAGAGTACTTTTTGATGATAGAGTCCAGACGGTGTTCTTCCAAGAACTCGTCTTCATCGTCTTTGAGGTGCATGATGATCGTCGTACCGTGACCATCTCGTGTTGCTTCTTCCAAGTCATACTCGCCTGTGCCTTCTGACGTCCATCTGTAGGCTTTGTCTGTACCTGCTTTTTGAGAGATGACCTCTACTTTGTCTGCGACCATGAACGAGGCGTAAAAACCGACACCGAACTGACCGATAAGCTTAGAATCTTTTTTCTCATCGCCTGAAAGGTTCTCCAAGAACGCTTTGGTCCCTGACTTGGCGATCGTACCCAGGTTTGCAATAAGGTCAGCCTCATCCATACCGATACCGCTGTCGGCTATGATTAACTGCTTCTCTTCTTTGTTGAAAGTGATGTCAATACGAGGCGAAAAAGCCACCTTCTTGTACTCATCATTGGTAAGGACAAGCATATTAAGCTTATCAAGCGCATCGGATGCATTGGAGACAAGCTCACGAAGAAAGATCTCTTTGTTAGAATAAAGTGAATGAATCATCAATTGTAAGATTTGATTGACTTCTGTCTGAAACTGATGTTTTGCCATGTAGTAGCTCCTGTATTAAATAAAATATCCGGGATTATAGCAAAAAAATAAAGAGTTATGCAAGATGTGTCAATAATCTTTAGTCCTTATGGCTAAACTATCTTTAGCTTCTTCTTGAGAGTACAGTGTACTGGCCGTCGAGTTTAGCAATAAAGATACCCTTTGAAGATAAGCGTTGATCGTATTGACTGTACCGGAGCATTTTTTGCAAGAACACCTGTATGCGTACCTGCATGGTTTCAACGTATAGCCGTATCAGTCGCCCCTTTTGCAGGCGCTTGTCTTCTGATGTTCAGCTAAGTATTGGGGTCTTTCAAAGATGATTGCTTTAGAGGATAAGGAAGAATATAGGATATGATAGTAAAAAGGATCGATGATGAACATTGGGATTATCGGATGCGGTAATATTGCTTCTTCGCTGTATCAGTATATGCAAGGTGTCAAGGTCATAGCTGTATTTGACAGGCACCTTGATCGGGCAGAAACCGTCGCCCTAAGTCTTGATGCCGTAGCAACCGATAGTTTTGAAAGTTTTCTGGAACATGATCTGGATCTTGTGATCGAAGTGGCCTCGGTAGAGGCCGTTGAAAAGTATGCGCGATCGGTTCTTTACAAGGGGTGCGAACTGATCATATTAAGCTCGGGGGCACTCAGTGACAGGGTGTTTAAAGCAGAACTTGAAAGTCTGGCACGGCAGCAGAAGCTGAAACTACATATCCCAAGCGGCGCGATATTCGGTCTTGACAATGCGGGTATAGGCAAGATAGGCGGACTTGAACGTGTACGGATGCGCACATGCAAACCTGCACGTTCATTCGGCCTTTCTGCGCTTGGCAGATCATCGCTGTTTCAAGGCGGTGCCTATGAATGCATCAAACACTTTCCCAAGAGTACCAATGTAGCAGTCTCCCTCTCTTTGGCCACCGGAATAGAAGCAGAGGTCGAAGTATGGGCTGACTCGGAGGCAGAGACGATCACTCATGAGATAGTGATGGAAGGGGTCTTTGGTTCTGTTGAGATAAAGATCAATAACACGATATCCAAGAACACTCCCTCTACGAGCCATCTTGCTGTCTTGTCTCTGTGTGCTTTGCTCACATCCATGCAGCGCCCAATTCAGATGGGTTCATAATGTTGCACAATAAAGCCAATAGACATCGTGCATATAACAATCAATAGACTATGTTGCAGAGGTATAAGCCGTTTGGAGGTGCCGGACGGGAATGATGCATCTTTTCATGGTTCAGCTGCTCTAAAAGCTGCTCTTTGGTGAGTTTTCCCTCGGATATCTTTAGTAAGAAGGCGACCATCAGACGGATCTGTGATCGTAAAAAACCGTTTGCCTCAAAATAGAGAACGGTCTTGTTTCGATACGGATAGACACGTGTCTTGAAGAGAGTCCTTACGTCAGAACCTGAGGCGCCTCCGCTTTTTTTGAACAGACCAAAGTCATGTTCGCCCTCGATAAGCTTCATCGCTTCTTTAAGTGCTTTTATATCCAGTTTGTCCCGTGTAAAGGTGACAAATGAGCTCTCAAACGGATTGCTTTCGTGATCGCAGAGTATATAGCGGTAGACTCTGCGTTTGGCGCTGTAGCGTGCAGGAAAGCTCTCGTCTGCCTGTGTCAGCTGACGTATCTTTATCGTATCGGGAAGCTTGTACTGCAGATGCTCTTTGAGTTTTGATAGGTTCGACCAGAAAGAAGGGATCTCACAGTGCATCGTCTGTCTGAAAGCGTGTACTCCTGCATCCGTACGACCGCTGGCATGGAGTTTCGTATCGATGTTTATGGCTTCAAAGGCTTCATAGACTCGGCCCATGATGGTGTTGTTTGTATGTTTTTGGACCTGGGATCCCTCAAAAGAGGCACCATTGTAAGCAATCGTAAGCTTTATCTTCATCAGTAGCGTTTGAGGACTTTTTGATAATAGAGATAGAAGACGCTAAGGAGCGTCACAAAACTTACCAAAGCGATCGTGTACAGACCCAGAGGTCTTGCAAGCGCAAAGGTGATAGCGTAATAGAGCAGGACAGCTGTAAAGATGTAGGCGTAAGTGTAGCCTTTTTGGTGCCTTGCATTGATGATCCCGATAGTTGGAATAAGCAAAAGAGTCAACAGTGGAAAGAGTGCGACGAGGGTATTGATGGTGAACTTGCGCGTCATCTTTTCGCGTTTCTCAGGATTAAACCAATACTGCAGGGTGCTCCTGTACTCATCCGTATCAGCCACTGTCGTGTCATTGATGTACATCTTTCTGTAGCTCATCTGCGAGAGGGACTCATTGTTATAGGTAAAGCCTTTACCCAAACCGAGTTCAAGCTTCAAGGCGCCGTTTTTTGTAACGACATCTGCATCTTTTGCCAGGATAAGGGTCTCTTCTTCATCCTTCTGATTGAACATGATGACATCCTGGAACGACCCTTCTTTTGTCGAAGCTCCCACGAAGATGAGCCAGTCCCCGAACTTGTGCCCATATTCAGAGGCTTCGATATTAAACTTTGCCTCTGTCCTTTTGACTTGCAGAAAGTTTGAATACAGGTTCTTCGTATGCGGAGCGATGATGAAAAAGAGCAAAAACAGGATCAGACTCTGCATCAGTGCAAGTCTCAAAAAGAACTTCGATACATGCGAAGGTTTGACACCCAAAGAGAAGATCACGATCATCTCATAATCAAAGGAGAGTTTTGCAACCGTCATTACCGCCGAGATGAAAAAGGTGACGGGCAGGGTGAAAAAGAGCAGTTCAGGCAGCATAAAGAGGTAGAGTTTGACCATTTCGACCAAGTCAAGCTGTATGACCGAGGTAAAGGCTGCTATCTTGACCAGCATGATCACCGAAGCGATGACATACAGCGGCAGAAAGATCGAAAAATAGAGCTGAGAGAAATTTGACAGCAGGTAGCTGTTGAGTTTATCCATACAGACTGTTCCAGTAGTTTATAAACACAGAGTCAAAGATATAGACGACAAAGAGCCCCAAGGCAAGAAAAGGGACAAAGGGGACCATCTTGCTCTCGTCTGTCTCGTTGCGCATGATCATCATCACCGGCAGGGCCAAGACGGCAGAGACAAAGATCGCCATCAGACCAAGTTGTATACCGACCATCGCTCCCATGGTGCCTGCGACCATCAAGTCGCCTTCGCCCAATGCCTCTTTTTTAATAAGATAGGAGAGATAAAAGCGAAGCAGACCGAACCCACCGACAAACAGAAGCGCATTTTCAAAGTTAAGGACAAAGCCCTGAAAACTCATGGCTGCCATCATAGCGGTCGTCAAGGCCAACAGGTTTAAGCTGTCTGGGACCATCTTGGTGTAGTAGTCTATAACCGAAAGTGCAAGCAGAAAGCTGAAGGACAAAGCGATCATCAATGCCATATAGCTAAGACCGAGTTTGAGATAGACAGCAGCAAAGATAACACCGGTAAGCAGTTCGACCAGTGGGTACTGCACAGAGATCTTTTTATCACAAAACGCGCATTTACCACGCAAGAAGACCCATGAGATGATAGGAAAGTTATGATAGAGCTTCAAGGGTGTCTTGCATTTAGGACAGTGCGAAGCAGGGAAGGCAACGTTCTCATCATTGGGGATCCGTGCAATAAGGACATTAAGAAAAGATCCAAACACCAATCCCATCAGTATGATAAAGCCCAGGATCATTTAATACCTCCGAATCGTCTGTCTATGTTTTTATAAGATGCAATAATACTCTCTAATTCCCCACTTGTAAAGTCCGGCCACAAGGTGTCCGTAAAAAAGAGCTCTGCATAGGCTGCCTGCCATAAAAGATAATTGGAGAGTCGGTGATCGCCTCCTGTCCTTATCAAAAGATCCACATCGTGTTTACAGTCGAGTGCATTGTTAAGGCTCTCTTCGGTGATCATCTCAGAGTCTTTTAGCGAGTTTACAGCGCGCAGTATCTCATTACGCGATCCGTAGTTCAAGGCCAGATGCTGTATCAGGTTGGAGCCGTGTTTTGTCTCTTCTTCAAGCTGATTGATCTGCTTTTGCAAGGCAGGAGAGAAGCGGGTGATATCTCCTATCATCTCAAACTTTACGCCAAGTTCTATATAGGTCGGCAGCTCTTTTTCGAGATAACGCGAAAGCAGCTTCATCAAAAACTCTACCTCAAGTTTCGGACGTTTCCAGTTTTCAGTACTAAAAGCATAGAGACTGACTCTCTCGATCTCAGGACTTTGGGTGCAATAGCTTGTGATATCACGGATCGTCTCGGCTCCGGCTTCATGGCCGACATAGCGTTTTTTACCTTGTTGCTCGGCCCAACGACCATTGCCGTCCATGATAATCGCGATATGCTTGGCTTCGTTCATTGTATTCCTAAATGCTTATGTCTAAGATCGCATCATTCAAGACGAAAAGAGGATTGATCTCTTCTTTGAGTTGAATATGCAAGGTGTCGTTAAAAGAAAACTCTTCTTTGTATCGCTGCAGCAGTGCCAAGCTCTCTTCAAACATCACATTGATCTTTATGTATATCTTGTCATCTTGGAGTCCTACTAGGCCGTCAAGTGGGCCAAGATGCTTCAAGTGTGCGTAAAATTGTACTTCATCTTGGCTTTGTTTTTCTTGTTTTCTGCGTTTTTTGTATTGCAAGAGGCCAAATCCCCCTGTGTATTTAAAAGGCAAAGAAACGAGGTCCTGGGTAAGACCCAGAAGCATCTGCGTGTAAAAACTGAATTCCTCTTTTGACGTACTGTTCGAAAGGCTGGAAAGCATCTTGGCATGCAGTTCGGTTATGGCTTCCTTTGAAGGCTTTTTGAAGTGTTCGACAATCTCGTTCATCGAATACACTGCCTGCTCAGGCTGCAGCGGCATCTTGTGAAAATGTTTTAAAAAGAGGGTGTTGCTTTTGCTGTCTTGTGAGATGGAGGCCAGATACTTCTCGCCGACTTGAAGCGGTTTGGGCGTAACGGTCTCGAAGTTTTGTGATTTGATCTGAAGGAGGTATTTCTCGGGTGAAAGTTTTTTAAGCACAAGGACTTCGACGGGAAGCAGGGAAGCAAGTCTGCTTGAGGAAAGCTCTGCTAACAGGTTTTGAAGCTGAGGCAGGGTAGAGACGATCATAAGTTCTTACAAAGCTCCGCAAGTTTGAACGAGAGTGCCAGCTTCTCTTCGTTTGGCAGTGTCTGCACTTTCTCTTTGGTGATAAACTCCAAAGCATTCTCATCCGTACCGAAACTTGAGCTGTCGCTCAGCAGATTGAAGCAGACGGCATCAAGCCCTTTGTTCTGCAACATCGCTTTGGCATTGTCCAGTCCGCTGGCAGGGTCCATTTCTGCTTTGAACCCGATGGTAAAGATACCTTCTTTGTCGATCGAGGAAAGGATGTCTATATTCTTTTTAAGCGGAAGGGACCATGCTTCGCCGATGTCGGCTTTTTTGAGTTTTCCCTGCTGAACAGAAGCCGGGACATAGTCGCTGACTGCCGCAGCCATGAAGACATAAGGCTTTTTTTGGATCAGCTTGGTATCCGCATCAGGATCGCTTATGCATGCCGATCGTATCGTCTTGCCTTTTTTCGCCGCACGGATGGAGTCGCTCAGGTACTGATACATCTCTTCAGAGTCTTGCACATTGATCTGGTAGATTGACTTTGGGAGTCTCGAGGGAAAACGCGAGGAGATGAAGCTCACGTCGGCTCCTTTAAAAAAGAGGGCCAAGGCAAGACTGGACCCCATCTTTCCGCTTGAGAAGTTTGAAATATAACGCACATCATCGATTTTCTCGACCGTACCGCCGCCTGTGACGATAACGCGTCTGTCCTGCCAGAACTTGTCCTGAAGCAGCATCTGCGCCGTATGGAAGAAGATGTCCTCGATATCGGCCAGTGCCCCGTCACCTTCCGTATTGCAGGCAAGCAGCTTGGTCTGGGTACTCATGATCGTATAGTTGGCTGTCGCCAGGGTCTTCATAGCATCTTGGATGATAGGACTGGCCATCATGTTGGTGTTTGCCGAGGGACAAAGCAATTTCTCATGAGGATACGCCAAGGCAGTCTGAAGAAGAAGGTTGTCCGCGATCCCGTTAGAGAGTTTTGCTATCGTGTTTGCCGAGGCCGGAGCGATGACAAAGAGATCTGCCCAGGTCCCGATCTTGATGTGGTTGAGATCACTGTCCCATGATTCACTGTCTGCATGCAGGACCTTGTTCATACTGATGGTCTCGAAGGTCAAGGGCGTGACGAATTTCTTGGCCGATTCGCTCATTACGACACGGACCTCCGCACCGCTTTTGACAAAGAGACGGATAAGTTCAAGCGACTTGTAGATAGAGATAGAACCGCAGACACCCAGCAGGATATTTTTGCCGTTTAACAGATTAGGGAACATGAAGGATTCTCTTTTTTACGTATTTTACACAAATCGGGCGCAATTCGGAAATGTTAAGTCCAAAACTGTCATAATTGCGCCAATGAATAAATATGACGTGATCGTGATCGGTTCGGGGGCTGCAGGGATGATCTCTGCTATAGCAGCTGCGCGCCGCGGCAAAAAAGTCCTCTTACTTGAAAAACTCTCAAAGCTCGGTGCCAAACTCAAGGCCACAGGCGGCGGACGATGCAATCTTACCAATACCCTTCCCAACGAAGAGTTCATGGCGCGTTTCGGCAGAGAAGGGCGTTTTATGACACCCGCACTGGATGCATTCGATCATAAGAAGCTGAGAGCCTTTTTTGAAGAGATAGGGGTAGAATCCCATGCGCCGGACGGGTACCGTGTCTTTCCGACGACACACAATGCCGGGACTATCCTTACGGCTTTGGAAGCGGAGATGCAAAAGCTCGGTGTTGAAGTACGGTGTTCGCAGCGTGTCGACAAGCTGCTCTTCAACGAAGCCTCTATGGAAGGTGTCAGTACTCAGGATAACGCCTATTACGCGCCTAATGTCATCGTCGCGACAGGAGGGCTGGGTTATCCTGTCCTGGGTGCAGAAGGTGACGGTTATCCGCTCGCAGAGTCAGTCGGCCATAAGGTGACAGAGCTCTTTCCGGCGATGATGCCGCTTAAGGTAAAAGAGACCTGGGTAGAGCACTGCCGTGCGGATACGATTGCCAAAGTGGAACTGCGGGTAGACCTTAAAAAAGCGAAAAAGCTTCGTGCAAAAGGTGACCTTATCTTCACGAAAAACGGTATACGCGGTCCCGTGGTCCTTGATTTTGCCAGAGAAGTCACACCGTTGATAGCCCAGTACGGCGAAGTTCCCTTGCTTCTTAATCTGACCAAGGGAAGAAACGAGGACGAACTTCTAAAGTACTTCAAACAGCAGATCGACAAAGATTCGCATCAAAGTACGCTGGATATCATGAAGACCCTGCTTCCGGAGTCTTTAAGCAGTGAGCTCTGTAAACTCGCAGGTGCAGATGGCTCACTCGGCTTTAACAAGCTTGAAGGAAAGGTGCGTGCCGATCTGATCAAGATACTGGCATGGACACCGCTTACGGTTATCGGGCATGAAGGGTTCAAGATGGCAATGATAACCCGAGGCGGGGTCTCCTTGAAGGAGATACGTCCGGAGACGATGGAGTCGAAAGTGCTTAAAGGGCTCTTTTTCTGCGGAGAGGTCATGAACCTGGACGGCCCTTGCGGCGGGTATAATCTTCAATGGTCTTTTGCCAGCGGATACTTGGCCGGGATAAGTGTGGATTAAAGCCTTTTGTTTTACCACTTGTTACATTCCCTTTATCCACAGCTTCAGCTCTCCTTGCAGCGGTTTAACCTTTGTTTCATACCTATTGCGTTACTATCCTCTAATCTGATCCATGACTGCGATTATGTACACACTTATTAAACTTCGACTTATAATCAAAAGGTAAAATGATGTATATGAAACAAATATTTTCGGGTTTAAGCACCTCATTATTACTGACACTTCTTTTTCTAAATCCTCTTTGTGCATTGGAAGAACCAGAAGAAAGCCCTCTCTCCAGGCCTTTGATCGAACGTTATATCCTGGATGAACTTAAGTCTCTTCGCGTCGAGCAAGAACGTTTCAAGACTGCAGTAGAGACTAATGTGGCAAAAGCACAGATGGAACAGACGGACAGAGCTGCACGCTATCTTACCGATACTATCGGCAATATCTTTTACCTGATCGCCGCGGCTACCTCCATACTTATCTTTGCAGGATGGAACTCGCTTCGTGATATCAGAAACAAGACGGAACAGATCATTGAAGAGCGGGTGCATGTGATCACAGAAAAATACAATGAGACTTTTGATCTGCTGCAAAACAAACTGACTGAACAGTCGGAGAGGATATTGCAGAATCAGAAAAAGATATACGAGACACAATTGATCCACTCCTTATGGATGCGCTCAAATCTTGAGACCAATCTGCAGTCAAAGATCGATATCTATGACGAGATACTCTCATTGAACCCTATGGATGCGGAAGTGTATGCCTACAAGGCCGATGCCGTTATGGACCTGGATGAGTTTGAGTGGGCATTGAACTTGAGCAATAAGGCGCTGGAGATCGATTCGGAATATGGCTATGCTTTTTGGCAGCGGGCTTGTGCAAACGCACAATTGGGTAACGCAAGTGAAGCGATAATTGATCTGAAGACAGCACTGCGCATCGCACCAAACCTAAAAGATGAGATCGAACATGAACTTTCGTTTGAACCCTTAAAAGAGTCAGCTGAGTTTAAAAGGCTTCTTGCTTAGGCGTGTCATACGGAGACCCTTGTTTGAATACGCTTTATATGAGAGCAGATTCTTCTTCGCTCTGATCAGCCAAAGGGTGGCGGGTGAGTATTCTTTGCGCCAGAGAGAGCGGATAAGCTCTGTCTGTACATAAGGACTCCGCATATCGCTTTATCTCTGTCTCATCGACTCTTCCACCCGTTGAAAACTCTCTTTTTCCGTACATGTCTTTGTCAACATAGCCCAAAGATATAAGCTGTTTTGTTATCGTATCCGCCATACTTAAAACGGAAGAGGCCTTGACTATCTCACATCGTGCATAGCTCTCCTCTTCAAATGAGACATCAGAGGCTCTTAGACTGGCATCGACACCGGGAATCTGCTGTGCTCCGTAAAGGGGTTTGGAGACGACTTTGGCACGTTTGAACGAAGGAATATATTGTACCAGATGTTCAATGGCCGATTGACTGCGTGCCTGCGCATCTTTGTAATCCCACTCTTTTTCTATCTTCTGTATAAACTTTGCCTGGAGTTGAGGCTGTGCACTTGTCTGTGAGCTTTTTACCAGTCCCTCCTCAAAGAGTGTTATGGATTTTGTCATACCGTGAAGCTGGAAATAACCGCCGGGGTAGGGTGTGAACTGTGCCATACCCTTAGGCGTACCGCGCTCTCCGTAAAAGATCACCTCGGGCCAAGCGGTATCGCATTCATCCCATCGGCTGACATAGGCCGCTTTGAACTCGACCATTCTTTCGCGCTTGTAGCCGAGCATATCATCAAGTTTACCTGTCTTGAAACCGGCTGCATTGATCAAAAAGTCAAACTTGTCTACATGTGCCGTATCGTCATGTCTGTAGCTTACTCTCCAGCTGCCATCTTCATCTGTTTTGGCAATGCCTGTTACGGTGTGCTCCAGTAAGAGCCGGCAATTGGCTTTTTGATCCAGACTGAGCCGTGCGCTTGAGGCAAGCCGAAAAAGGTTTAATCCATACTCTTGCACCATGATGAGGGGAAATTGTACCTTGTCCAGATCGATGTTTTTAGCCACAGGGATCATCCATTCATCCATATGCACAGGCTTAACAGGGCTCTTCTTCTGCTTCAAAGTCTCGACTTGTCCACGTGTATAGAGTCTAAAGTAATCCGAACTTTCCCCCAGGACTTTATTGCGCGGATCATGTTGGATCAATGCGGCATATTCTGCCTGAAGTCTGTGCAGACGCGAGTAAAGATCCTGAGGGCATCCTCTGTCATCCGCAGGTACGGCGATGACAGTCGGACGGTAATCGACCGCATCGGGATAGAAACGGACAAGATCGATGGATTGTCGCAGCAGTGTAAGGCACTGTTCGTCAGAGATCTCCCGGTAGAGGTTTCCGCCTGCATGCAGGTGACAAAAAGGCGGTCCGTTAACGAGGCTTGGACCTTTTTCAAAGAGGGTGACATCCAGACCGATCTCGCTGAGATAGAGCGCTATCGTCGAGCCGGCAATACCACCGCCGACGACAGCTATTTTGGCCTTGGGCAACACTGTTTTTGACATGGTCTAATGCGTCTCACCAAGCAGGCCCATGATCTCATGGAAGTCATGTACGACGATGTCAGGTTCATACAGGCTTATGTCTTCACCGTAGTTATAGCCGTAACTTACACCTATACTCTGCATCTTAGCCGCATTGGCGGCGACGATATCATTTTTAGAGTCACCTATCATCAGACACTTTGTCACACAGACATCCAGACTTTCACAGACATGCAGTAAAGGCATAGGGTCGGGCTTGCGTCTGGCCAGACTGTCTCCGCCGAGGCAAAGCTCAAAGAGGTCTGCCATCTCCAGACCTTCAAGCAAAGGCTGTATAAAGTCATAGGGTTTGTTCGTCACCAGAACTAGACGGTAATCTTTTGCTTTCAAGCTTCTCAAGGTCGTCTGTACATTGGGGTAGGTGACTGTGCTGACACAAAGGTTCTGTGCATAGAAGTTCAAGAAGGTATCCAAGGCTTTTTCAAAGAGTACGGGGTCAATTTCATCATCGATCGTACTGCTGCCTGAAAGGGCACGTTTCACAAGGGTCTGCGCACCATTGCCGACCCATGTGCGAATGGTCTCATGTGCAAAGGTCTCGCGTCCAAAGCTCTGCAGCATATGGTTTACTGCGAGTGCCAGATCGGGCGCACTGTCGACAAGAGTGCCGTCCAAATCAAATAAAATGACCTTCTTATCGCTGAATCTCAAATCTTTAAACCTTGATTGTAAACTATCATATATTCATATGATTATTATTCGTGGAACTATACCTTTTTCTATCTGAAGGTTTTTTGTAGCTAAAAAATGAATCTAAATATCAACTATTTTTCTAAGTTAACAGATATAAATAGTATTAAGAATCAGATTCTAAAAGAGGTGTTTTTCATGAGATGATATAGTATAAGCAGAGGGATAGTACAGACAATCTATCTGTAGACCCGATAAGGGTCTAGAGTCATTTAGAAATGATAATTGAGCCCTATATAAGGACTGATGATGTTTTCTGATGTTTCAACAGTAACCCATAGGATTTGAATATCTTCCCAGCTTCGGTGTTTAAAATCGATGCCCACGACACCTTCAAGCTCGGGAGTGAAGAGATAAGAGAGGCCCGCACCCAATTTGAACCCTACATTACTTATGGTGTCATCATTGTAGCCTTCTACTTCCATGGAACCGAAGCTGATACCCGCCAAGATAAAAGGGGTAAGCTTGTTATCAAGCGGAAAACCTTTGATCACATCCACACCAAGCTCGTAGAGGTTTCCGTCTGAACCGGTAAGGCTAAAATTGTTTTGATCAAAATCCTCGATTGTCAGATAGCCTTGCACTTTCCAGGCATTATCAAGGTCAGCACCAAGTTTTAACCTTATACCCTTACTGTCATTATCCCAGTCATAGCTTGGAAGAATATTTGAATCAAAGGTATACGTATTATTACCTTTAAATATGTCCATACCCACATACATGTCTGACTTTTCTGCCATCAAAGGCGCTGAAAGTAATGCCGCGATGAACGAACCGATTATTATTTTTTTCATTTAGTCTCCTTTTTTTCATGATATAACTTTAATACTTGTACTAATGTTAAATATTAAAAAATAATAGCAGAAGCCAAAGGAATGAATGATACTAAATGAGGTGTGAGACTAACATGACGGTTGTATTTATTTAGTTTCGTATACTTTATAGTAGAACCGTAATTCAGAGTATACGAAAGTTAAAACTACTTTTTATTGAAAAACTTGTAATAAAACCCGGCCACAGATTTTAAAGGTGCACGTGAGACAGCGAGCGAACCTTTCTCCACTTTTCCGGGAGTCACCGTAGTCCCCGCAGCGATCATGACATCGTCTTCGATGATGACAGGTGCGACAAGCTGGGAGTCAGAGCCTATAAAGACGTTTTTACCGATAATCGTCTGGTATTTGGCCTTGCCGTCATAGTTGCAGGTGATGACACCGGCACCGACGTTGGTCCCCTCGTCGATCTGAGCATCGCCAAGGTAGGAGAGATGGCCTGCTTTGACCCCTTTAAGGGTTGATTTCTTTACCTCTACGAAGTTGCCGATGTGGGTGTCTTCGATGTGTGAATGCGGGCGGATGTGTGCCAAGGGACCTATGTCCGAGTTCTTGATGATGCTGTCTTCGATGACACTACCGCTTTTGATGTGGGCGTTTTCTATAAGTGTGTTGCCGCAGAGACGCGCACCGTTTTCGATGATGGACTCACCGTTGAAGGTCACGCCTTCTTCGATATAGATAGTCGAAGGTAGCTGCATAGATACACCTTCTTTCATCCATTTCTCTTTGATACGGTTTTGCATGATCTCTTCTGCTATGGCAAGATCAAATTTAGAGTTGACGCCTTTGAAATGCTCTTCGTCTACCAATAGCGGCTTGATGCTCAGACCATCGGCACGTGCCATCGAGATGATATCCGTGAGGTAGTATTCGCTTTGTGCATTATCATTGCTCAGCTCAGGCAGATACTTCTTCAGAACAGATTTTGAAAAAGAGTAGATGCCGGCATTGACCGTGGTGACGGCCTTCTCTTGATCCGAAGCATCCTTTTCTTCGACGATACGTTCGACACCTTTTTCTGAGATGATCACACGGCCGTAACCGGAGGAGTCTTGCAGATCAAAGATAGACATGGTGATATCCGCGTCTGAAGTCTCAAAACCATGGAGTGATTCTGCCGTGACAAGTGGCATGTCTCCG